>JAZRCC010000086.1:0-4554 GCA_045635405.1 Alistipes sp. | reverse complement strand
TATCGCCATCAACCGTAAGGTTATGGCTGACCTCGCAATGAACGAGCCGAAAGCATTTGAGGCAATTGTAAATGCAGTTAAATAGCACCATTCCACGAATGGTAGAGGGTTGCTCCAAACGGAACAACCCTCTTTTCTTTTATAAATAGGTATAACAATGCTATTTGGCGATGTAACCTCTCGCTTGCGTATAGAGCTCTACTGCCCAATCCGACACCACTCCGTACCACTCTTGCAACAGTTGCCACGAATCCAACGCAACCGACTTGAAGGCATCGAGCACCCCTATACGGATGCTCAAAAGTATTATCGTCGCATTGAACACCCACGCCCAAATCAGAAAGAGATATGCTCGAAGATACCCCACCGAACGGATGTCGGTCTGGTGATTTCCCGTCTGTCGCCAAAAACACAGCAGATGGAATGCAAACGTAACGCCAATCATTATATCGAAGATATAGAGCGACTTTGCAGCACCCAACAGTCGCAAAAAGAGCAGTGCGTAGGTAAATATCGGCAAGCAGTATGGTGCCAATGCGATAAACATCTGCCCAAACTCTATTCGTCCACTATGGGTGATTTCGCCCTCTCCCCTTGATGCCGAAAAGGTGTGAATACGGCGAAGGAACATCATCCCGACAACCGTATGCGACAACTCGTGCGAGAATGTCTGCATCCAACTCTCGTTGCGGGTAAAGATACGCAATATACGCAGCAGAAAATAGCCACCCATACCCATCAGCACCCACTTATAGACCATCCAATGCGACAGCGTCCAACTCACAGCCGGAACAACCACCGCAACAGCCAAAGCTATTGCCAACAAAATTATCGGATAGAATAATAGTCGCAACATCCTCCTGACATTTTTTGTACGACAAACTGCCTACCGACCACATTGGCGATAGGCAGCAAGTCTGATATTATAGGTATCTCAATATCTCCTATTTGAAGAAAATCGAAGAGATCTCTTTGTAGTTATGCACACGCTCGATAACTTCGGCAAAGATATCGGCACACGACAAAACCGTAAACTTATGCAGATCCTCATATTGTTTCAAAGGGATAGTATCGGTTACGATAATCTCCTCCAAAGCACTCTCGTTGATACGATCGTATGCCGCACCCGACAACACAGGGTGGGTAATGGCAGCACGCACGCTCTTTGCACCACGCTCCATCAACATATTGGCAGCCATACAGATTGTACCTGCTGTATCAATCATATCATCGACAATCAGCACGTTGCGACCCTCAACATCGCCAATAGCGGTCATCGAGCCAACAACATTAGCCTTTGCACGCTCTTTGTGAGAGATGATAATCGGTGTTCCGAGCAACTTTGCATAGGTACCCGCACGTTTTGCACCGCCCATATCGGGAGCAGCAATCGAGAGGTTGTCGATATTCAACTTCTTAACATAAGGAACGAAGATTCCGCTTGCGAAGAGTGCATCAACCGGCACGTCGAAAAATCCCTGAATCTGGTCTGCGTGCAAATCCATTGTCATAACACGATCGACACCCGCTGCAACCAACATATTGGCAACGAGTTTCGAGGTAATCGGAACGCGAGGACGATCCTTGCGATCCTGACGAGCCCAGCCAAAGTATGGAATAACTGCAATAACCTTATACGCCGAGGCACGACGTGCTGCATCAATCATCATCAGCAGCTCCATAAGGTTGTCCGACGTTGGGAAGGTCGATTGAATAATAAATACCGTACAACCACGAATAGACTCATTGTAACGAGGCTGGAACTCACCATCGCTAAAATCCAAGCAGTCACAATCGCCAAGCGTTGTACCATAGGCCGCAACTATCTTCTCGGCAAGGTAGCGAGAATTACGACCCGTGAAAAATTTAATTTTGTGGATAGCCATAATTGGGTTATGTTAAAATTAATTTAATGTATCAAAAGTATCTCTTTTTGCTATATCTCATCCGCTGTTGCATCGGAAGATTTCAAAATTTTATCGACAAACGCCAATATCTCATCACGCCCCGAGCGTTTTTCGCTCGACGAAGCAAACATCGGAGGCAACTCCTCCCACTGCTCGCTCAATCGTTGTCTGTATGCCGTCATATTGCGTTCGACCTGCGATGCGGACAACTTATCGCACTTCGTAAATATAATTCCGAACGGCACACCGTGTTCGCCCAACGACTCGATAAACTCCAAGTCGATACGCTGCGGCTCCAAACGGACATCCACCAACACAAAGAGGAAGAACAGTCGCTCGCAGCGGTACGTGTAGTCGGTAATAATCTTGGCAAAGCCGCTACGCATAGTCTTCGATGTACGAGCGTAGCCATAGCCCGGCAAATCGACCAGATACCAACTATTGTTGATTAAAAAGTGGTTTATCAGACGAGTCTTTCCCGGTTGCGACGAGACCTTTGCCAACCCCTTTTGCTGCGTGAGCATATTAATAAGCGACGACTTGCCGACATTGCTTCGTCCAATGAAGGCGATGTCGTGCAGGTTGTCTTTCGGCAACTGTCCCAACCGTTCGGAGCTACACTTAAAAACCGCTTTTGTAACCATCGTAATACTAACTCTTATTGTGCAACGACTTCGAGTATATGGCTACGGAAATCGTTCATATCACGAATATCGTTGTATGGTGTACGACGACTCGAACCGCTTGTCAGCTCTTTGATAACGATACCCTCATTCATCAGGAATCGACCACTTACGATGCGACCACTAACGTGGATAGGCTTGCCCTCAACCTCGGGAGCAACCTCTTTAATAAGGTATTTGCGGTCGGGGTCAAGACCCTGGAACTTGATAATCTTATCGGGCATATGACGTGTGTAAACCATTCGATAGACAAATGCTACGGCGTGCGTCTTATCATCGTTTACATACATCAACGAGCACCAATCGCGTTTACCCTCATAAGGCGACACGAGTTTGTAGAGGTCGCCCTGCTGAATAATCGGACGCAGACGCTTGTACTCGGCAATCGCACGTTTTGCATACTCCTGCTCGGCAGCGGTCAGTTGCGACGGCACCATCTCCATACCGAGGCGACACATTGAAGCCACATCGAAACGGAACTTCACAGGGACACGACGCTGCGTATATTTATTCTGTGTAGAACATACGTGAGCAGCCAAAATATTTGCAGGATAGAAGTTCAACGCACCCCACTGGATGTAGATACGGTGCAGAGCCTCGGTCTGGTCGCTTGTCCACAACTCCTGGAAGTATGGCAAATAACCATAATTCATACGATATCCACCCGAGGCACAAAGTTGAATTACAAGGTCGGGATATGCGGCACGCACTCGTTTAAGCACTTTGAGAAGTCCGAGTTGGTGATCCACATAGAGATTCGACTGCAATGCCTTTGGAAGATATTGCGACGAGGCATTTTTCATCGCCATATTGTGATCCCACTTAATGTAGGCAATTTCGGGATTCTCCTTCATAAGGTTATCCACCACACCGAATACAAAATCCTGTACGGCAGGATTGGTCAAATCCAACAACAACTGCGTTCCACCACGTCCATAGTTTGGCTCATAAGCATCGTGACGAAGTACCCAATCAGGGTGCTTTTCATACAACTCGCTATACGTATTGACCATCTCCGGCTCAATCCATATACCAAATTTCAGACCTTTACTCTTTGCGTAGGTAATCAGACCGCCGATGCCCTCCGGCAACTTCGCCTTACACACCTGCCAATCACCCAAACCACCCTTATCGCTATTGTCGCGAACATATTTGTTGCCAAACCAGCCATCGTCCATAACGAACATCTCACCACCCAAACGAGCAAAATCGTTCATCATCTCGTTCATATTGGTCTGTGTAATATCCTGACGCACGCCCTCCCACGAGTTGAGCAACAAGTCGCGAGTGCGTGTACCGTGGAGAATATGGTGACGACGAGCCCACGTGTGGATATTTCGTGTAGCCTGACCCTTACCCTTTGTCGAGTATGTAAGAATCAACTCCGGAGTCTTGAACGTAGTCTTACCCGCAAGTGTATAGTCCGCACCGACAGGATTGATACCCGCAAATATCATAATCGGTCTGCCCGAAATACGATTATTCACAAATTCGATATGGTGGTTTCCCGTCCAAGCCAAAGTTGCTGCAATTACGTTACCCATCGTCTCGTGCATCATACCATCGGTACCGAGCATAAACGAGGCGTTGTTGTGCACCGACGAACGACCGCCATCCTGTGCCGAGATAATCTTGATACCCTCCGTAAGCGGCACGATATTTTCGTTATTCTCATTGCCGTGGTCGCCATCGAGGTGCAGCAAATAGCACTCCTGCGACTTGACAGGCAGGGCTGCCGACATATATTTTTGCAAGACGATAGGCTTTTTGCCCATATTTTCATACTCTGCCCACATCTTCATCACATCGCAATCCTGATAGGCTTCGTAGTGCAGACGCAATGCAAATGGGTGTGCCACATCACGCAGTGCAACAACAATGCTATTGATACCGCCTACGCTCTCCTGCGTAACGCTCTCGACCACAAGATTTGTGGCGTTGTCGCCATCGGCGTGCTTGATAAG
>JAZRCC010000085.1:0-4676 GCA_045635405.1 Alistipes sp. | reverse complement strand
CTCTCGATATATTTTGCACGTTCGCTGCCCGTAAGTGTCTGCCACTTATTGAGGGCTCGCTGTACCTCGTTTTCGTTCAGCGGTTTGAGAAGATAGTCGATGCTGTTCACCTCGAAGGCTTTCAGCGCATATTGGTCGTATGCCGTTGTGAAGATGATGGGGGCGGTGACCTTTACGCTATCGAATATGCGAAACGAATCGCCATCCGATAGGTGGATATCCATAAATACCAAATCGGGGTTTGGGTTGGTCGAGAACCATTCGATGCTATCGACAACCGTGTCGAGCGTATCCAACACCTCGACGTGGGGCATTAGCGATTTCAGAATACTGCACAAATTTTGAGCAGCAGCAGTCTCGTCTTCAACTATCAAAACTCTCATATCTTCCCTGCAATTAGTTGTTAGACTTGTTACGATTTTGTACGAGCGGTAACTTTACGATAAACTCTTCGCTATTTTCAATAATCTCAATGTTACGACCCGTAATGAGCTGGAAGCGGCTATTTAGGTTGCTCAAACCTGTGCCGGTGCTGATTTGCGGTTCGAGTAACGGCTGTCGCTTGTTGGCTACGATAAGGTAACCGTTTTTGGTGTAAATGGTGACGTGGAACGGCTTTTTCGAAGAGATACTGTTGTGCTTTACCGTATTACCTATAAGCGGTTGTAACGATAGGGCGGGTAGCAACCAATCTTTGTATCGCTCCTCGATGTCGATGTCGAAAAATATCTTGTCGGCATATCGAATACGGAATAGGTAGCAGTATGCATCGGCAAAGTCCATCTCATCCGACAGCTTTACCAACTCGCTATTGTTGCTGTTTTGGGTAATGTAGCGGAACGTATAGGAGAGTTGGTTTATGTACTCCAATGCACGGGCGGTCTCCTGCTCGCGAATCAACATCGACAACGAATTGAGCGAGTTGAAGAAGAAGTGCGGATTGACTTGACTTACCAACATATTGTAGCGTGTGGTGAGGTTTTCGTTTTTGAGCTGCTCATTCTCCAAGACAATCTGCTGACGCTGGTGTATCAACATATAAATATAGGAGTAGAGCAGTATGACAGTGAGCATAAACACCACCTTAAACATCACGACAAAGTCGAGCAGACGACTACCCTGCCACAACATTATAACCTCCTCTTTGTAGGGCGAATAGATTGGTGCCAGATAGTACAACGCAACCGAAATAGCAATACATATTACCGCTCGTCTGACGTAGATACTCCACAACTTGTTGGTGTTACGAATCGGCAGATTCATAATAATCAGCAGCAATAACGATACGGCGAAGTAGAAGGCAATCTGTAACATCACTTCGCGTTGGCGTTGCGTAGTGTTGTATATTTGCGAATAATCAAACGGCTCGGAGTTGAGTTCGATGATTTCGCTTATAATCATATGCGAGCCTTTGTATCGGGTCTGTTCGATTGCTTCGAAGTGAATCCAATCGCCATCTTTGACCATTGTTCTGCGAAGTGTTCCGGGGTCGATATATATGCTGTCGCCCTTTGCGGTGACGATGTAGCCATAGCCATCGACATTGACCGAAAGGCGACCCTCATCCTCTACGGTTTGGGCTTTGTCGGAGTGGCGTACCCAATAGTTGCTATACTCGGCTTTGTCGAGGACGAGCACCATCAGATAGCTCAAATTCACAACCAGACCGATTGCCAATGCAATCAATATGCAGGAGGCGAGTATCGAGGTGCGTGATATATTTCGCAGAAACTTCATAAGCAGACTCTATTTTTCGTCGTACCACGACGCATACATACGATAGTCGCGGGCGATGCGGCCGATAATCTCTTCGCGTTGTGCCGGAGTAACCTCCTTGACCTTCTTTGCAGGGACTCCCGCATAGACCGAGTTTGGCTCCAACTTCGAGTTCGACAACACCAAAGCATTTGCAGCGATGATGCAACCCGAAGCCACAACTGCGTTGTCCAAAATTGTAGCACCCATACCGATAAGACAGTTGTCCTCGATGATGGCTCCGTGAATGGTGGCGTTGTGACCAACCGATACATCGTTGCCTATGTGGGTCTGCGAAGGGTGTGGCGAGCCGTCGTACAGCGTGTGGATAACGGTGCCATCCTGAATATTGGTGCGGTCGCCGATGGTAATCTTATTTACATCGCCTCTCAAAACTACGTTGTACCAAATCGAGGAGTCGCGACCAACGGTTACATCGCCGATAAGTACGGCTGTCTCGGCAACAAAAGTGCCTTCGCCAACTTCGGGCGTGTGATTTCTTACAGATTTAATGTATGCCATAACTTTATGTTTTTTTACTCGTTACACTTTGCCTCTTGCCAATGCTGCTCCATCTCGTCGAGCGATGCGTCGCACAAATCTTTACCCGCATCGTTTATCGCCTTTTCGACGTGGTTGAAGCGGCGGATAAACTTCTTGTTTGTCAATTCGAGTGCGTTTTCGGGGTCGATACCGTAGTGACGACAGGTGTTGATGAGTGCGAAGAAGAGGTCGCCAAATTCGCTCTCCAAGCGAGATTTGTCGCCACTTGCCATCTCCTGCTCAACTTCTGCCATCTCCTCCTGAACTTTTGCCCAAACATCTTCGGACGAGTGCCAATCAAAACCCACCGATGCAGCTTTCTCGCTTACACGGAAAGCCTTAACCATTGCCGGCAGCGAACGTGGAACACCACCGAGGAGCCCGCTTTTGCGAGCCTTTTTACGCAATTTCAGTGCCTCCCAATTCTGCTTAACTTCTTCGGGCGATTCGGCCAAGACATCGCCATAGACGTGAGGGTGGCGATAGATGAGTTTGTCGCACAATGCGTTGCATACGTCGGCATAGTCGAACGCATTTTGCTCGTCGGCCATCTTGGCGTAGAATACGATGTGCAACAACAGGTCGCCCAACTCCTCCTTTATATCATCCATCGACTCGGCTGTAATGGCGTCGCACAGTTCGAAAGTCTCCTCGATTGTGTTTTTGCGGAGCGATGCAAAGGTTTGCTCCCTATCCCACGGACACTCGCTGCGAAGGCGGTCCATCACCTCCAATAATCTCTGGGTTGCTTCAAGTTTTTTATTCATTGTCATAGTTGTTAATTTCCCGCAAATATACTAAATTTGCGATAAATATTTCTAAAAATGAGAGCTAAACTTCAAATATCTCTGCTACTACTCTGCATTGTGCAGACACTTTCGGCTGCCAACCTCATTCCGCAACCTGCCCAATATGCGAAGAGCGACCAGAAATTTGTACTGACCGACAGGTCGATGTTGCTATACGATGCGAAGGTTCGCGATGTGGCGATGTATCTGATTGACTATATCCCGTTCAAGCATATCCTATGCTCCGACAAACCGATGCGGGGCGATGTGGTGCTCGATATCAATTTGCTGCTCGAAGAGGAGGAGTATCGGCTCACAATCAACGAACACTCGATAAAGGTCGAGGGTGGTGGTTATGGCGGAGTGTTCAACGGTGTGCAGACCCTGTTGCAGTTGTTGCCATCCGAGGTATATGCCCGCACCGCAAAATTCCCGATGACCATAGAGCAGTGCCGCATAACTGATAGACCCAAATTTGCCTATCGCGGAATGATGCTCGATGTGGCAAGAACGTGGATAGACGCACCTCGTGTAAAGCGTTATATAGATTTGCTTGCATACCACAAAATCAACAAGTTGCATTTTCATCTTTCAGACGATGAGGGTTGGCGTATCGAGTTGAAATCGCACCCCGAATTTGCAACCATAGGCGGCTTCCGAGGTGGCGATTCGCCCGTGCATCCACGCTACGCAAAGTTCGACGAGCGATGGGGCGGATACTACACACAAAACGAGTTGCAGGATATTGTTCGTTATGCCGCACAACGCAATATCGAGGTGATTCCCGAAATCGATATGCCGGGACATAGCCGTGGAATTTGTGCGATAAAACCCGAAATTTTGTGCAACTACACACCCGACTTAACCCGCACTAATGGGCTCGATATTCGCAATGTTTGGTGTGCTGCGAAGGAGTCGAACTACCGTATAATTGAGGATATCGTGGCAGAGTTGTCGAAGATTTTTACATCGGAGTATATACATATAGGTGGCGACGAGGTGAATATGTCGCAGTGGCGACAATGCCCCGATTGCCAGCGTTTGAAGCGTCAGCACGGCTTGACAAATGATGCCCAAATCGAGGACTACTTTATCGCCCGCACAACCGATATTTTGAAAAAATATGGCAAGAAACCGGCTGTGTGGAACGAGGCGATAGATGGCGGAAAGCTCGACAAAACGACACTAGTGCACGGCTGGAAGGGTATTAAGCAGTGCAAAGAGTCTGCCGAGCGAGGCTATCCGACAATCGTGATGGCTGGCGAGTACTTCTACTTCGATATGAAACACAGTATGGGCGAGGAGGGCCATACGTGGGCCGGTATCGTGTCGCCAAAGAAGGTCCACTCGTTCGACTTTGCAAAGTGCGGTTTTACGCCTATGCAGTTGGAGAATATAATCGGTATCGAGGCGACATTTTTCAGCGAGATATATATTGCCAACCACCCCGAGACGGATGACTACCTCGACTATATGCACTATCCGCGAGTGTCGATACTCTCGGAGTTGATGTGGTGTAATGCACGCTCCGAGTGGGATGAGTTTGCATCACGCCTCTACGCTTCGCACTACCATCGTATGCGGTCTAAA
>JAZRCC010000084.1:0-6801 GCA_045635405.1 Alistipes sp. | reverse complement strand
TGGAAGTTCTCTACATAGAAGTTTACCTCTACCTCCTTAACCGAGTCATCCAACTTTGGTTGCTTGTTGTTCTTGTCGATGAGCAGCTGTGCACGGATAGATGTCGAGCTGAATGGAGGAATCGTAAATACACGGTCGTAGCGATAGTTCTCCGAGCCCGGAGCCTTCATCAATGTGATAGGAATGCTCGAACGGTTCTCTAAAGTGATATCGGCACCCTTTGCGGTCAGCTTCTTCTTGATTTTAAGGCAAGACTTGATAAGCAGACTCAACTCCTGCTCACGACCATATACGCGACCCTCTGCAAATACGGCAGAACGTGCATCGTCCAAAGCCTCGCGAACACCATCCAAGCTCTTCTCCTTTGCGAATACGAGAGTTACAGGGCGGTGCTGTCCGTGGAGATAGTCGATAGTGTAGAAGAATGGCCCGTGTGCATCGGAGTTGCCCAACATAGCGAGGTTGTGCTTCAACGCCCACTCGTGAGCCTCTGGACAGTAACCCGTGTTGTAAATCTCGATAGCATCCATTAAGCCCTCTTTGAGGAACTTCTTGTGGGCTGGGTGCATAATGGTCTCGTTTGGAGCCTGCTTCTCCCAGTTAGGGTGATTCCACATAATGAAGGCACCCTGCTTGCGAGCCTCCTTCAAACCGCCCTCCATAGCGAGTACGTGGTCGTGGTCGTTTGCCTCGGCTGCCATACAGATATCGTCGTTATCCTTAACGAAGAGGCAGTTCCAGTGTCCCGGAGGCATACCGCGGGTAATCTCACCGCCGTGAACAACGAGCAACTTCTTGCCGGCTGCTTTGCGGGCGATTTCATACGATGCGTCACGGTCGCACTTCTCTTTGTTGAAGTAGCCGTTTTTGACCATCTTCTGGTGGCGAGTGTCGATGTGCTCGGTGATAGCAATCACATCCAAACCCTCCCAGATAGCCTCCTGTACGCGGGTTGTAGGCCAAACATTTCCATCCGAGAATACGGTGTGAATATGGAAGTCGCCTTTCAAAACCTTGTATCCCTCAACGTCGGGAACGATAATTTTGTTTGGGGTAACGATGTTACCGGCAGCAATGGTTGCCCACGTTGCTGCAAAGACCAAACATAGTAAGATTGATAATTTTCTCATAATACAATGTTTTAGGGTTTATCTTTGAGAACAAAGTTACAAAAAAAATCGATAATCTACCAACTGTGTGGTAAATTATCGACACCTAAATTTAAGTATTTTAATCTGTTACGACTATTTCGCTGCGGCGAATTGCTTTTTGAGCGTGGCAACCAAACCCGAACGTACGGTGTTAATGGTCGAGTGAATCATATTCATTATCGCCTTCGAGGTCGATTTGCCGTGACCGATGGTGACTACGCCATTTACACCCAATACGGGAGTTCCACCGGCGTTTTCGTAGTTGAGGTTTGTCCAAAAATCGCCCTCTATGCCGCAATGTTTGTTGATGGCGTAAAATCCTTCGGCAAGTTTCAGAATGGTGTTGCCCGTAAAGCCGTCACAAACAACCACGTCGGCTACATCGCCCACAAAGATGTGCGAAGCCTCGATATTGCCAACAAAGTTGTAGCGACCCTCATTGCCTGCCTTTTGCATCAACTCGTGAGCTGCTTTTGCTTGGGCGTTACCCTTCGTGGACTCCTCGCCAATGTTGAGCAACGCTACGCGAGGGTTTGCAATGCCGGCAACCGTCTGTGCATAGGTCGAGCCGATAAGAGCATACTGCTCCAACACCTCGGGCTTGCAATCGACATTCAAACCGATATCGAGTATCGTTACACGACCACCTTTCAGAGTTGGGATTGCGGTGGCAATTGTTGGACGCATAACGCCGTCGATAGGGCGAATGGTAAACATCGAGCCGACCATCATTGCACCTGTCGAGCCAGCCGAAGCGAAGCCGTCGATGTCGCCCGTTGTCAAGGCCATAAAACCCTTTACGATGCTCGAATCGACCTTCGTTTGAAAGGCCTTTGCGGGGTGGTCGCTCATCTCGATAACCTCCGACGATGCGACGATGTCGAACTCCGTGAGGTCGATATTGTGCTCCTCCAAAATCTGCTCGATTTGCACTTTGTTGCCAAACAGAACGATGCGGCAGTCGTTGCCTATCTCGTTGATGGCAGCAATGGCTCCTTCAACTGCTGCACGGGGAGCGAAATCGCCACCCATTGCATCCAAACCTACTCTAATCATACTTTTAAGGTGTTAGTGACCACCTTATTAAATTGTAGCAAAAAAGCACCAGCCCGTTGAGGGTTAGTGCTTTTTGACGATTTGTCGAAATTACTCGGCTACCTTCTTCTCGATAGCGAGCTTGCCGCGATAGAAACCGCACTCTGGGCATACACGGTGATAGAGTACCGATGCACCGCAGTTCGAGCAAATTACTACTGTTGGAACCACAGCCTTGTAGTGGGTTCTTCTCTTGTCGCGTCGTGTCGACGAGACTTTGTGTTTTGGATGTGCCATAATTCTCTATTTTTTTAAGTTTTATATTTAGTTATCTATCTAAAAGTTCTACTCCTCTGCCTTTACAAATCGGGCAATCATATCGGGGTTGCACTCGCCTTCGGCGTGGTGACGCTGGTATGGGAGTGCGATGATAATGCTCTCGTAGATATATTGGTCGAGTACGATGTTGTCGCCCTTTGCTACCCACATCTGCTCGCCGTCGTACTCGCCACTCTCCTCGCCGATATGAACGATGAGCGTGCTCTCGTACTCTACTTCGATTTCGCAATCTTCCAAACAACGGTCACAAGCAACCACTACCGTACCTGCGATGCGTACATCAACATCTACGGTTGAGCCTGTACGATTGGCCTCGACAAAGGCTTTGCACTTCACACCCTTAACCTCTTCGGATTCTCGTTCGGTAAAGAGAGTGTCGTCCACATCAAATTCGCACGAATATGGTGTGTATTCGAGTGACTGATAGTCAATTGCGTATCTCTCTTGGTCTGTGTAGTGCATAATTAGTCTGCAAATGTAGTACAAAAATGGAAATTGTGCAAAGTTTTCGGCTTAAAGTTGTTATATTTGCGAAAAATAATGGGGCAAAAATGGAGATAGAAGCTAAAAATAGTGCTTTTGCAGGTTATAAGGTTGTGCTGCATACCGACTCGGAGGAGCATTGGCGATACAATATCGGCGTGTCGATAAGCCGACGAGATGCGTCGGACGAGCAGATTGGTTTTGTGCCACACTTTGATAGGGTGGCGGCTACGGTTGCTAACCTTGCAGAGCGTCCGATTGAGGTCGATGACATACGCCATATCGAGTTGTGTGCCGATGATTGTCCGTCGATAGTGGTGGCGATATATGTCATCGCTCACACAATGTCGAAAGTTCGTCGTCTGCTGCCACAGGATAAGGCTTTTGCGATGCGGGTTACGGTGTCGCACAACGGCACGGTGCTCTACAATGAGCCACTGATGGTCGATTTGTGGGGTGGTGCCAACGCTATTATTCGGGTAAACGGCGAGCAGTAGCAAACGCTTGCAAAACGATAAAAACGGCTGACCAAATCGTGCAATTGGGTCAGCCATTTTTTTGTCTGTATAGCAGCGTTACGAAGGCAGTTCGACGGTTGCTTTCTGGTAGGAGTAACCCATCTCGTAGAGGGCGATGCCGACACCAATCGTAAACATCACCTTTGCACAGCGAGCGAATGCGTGGAATGCTCTAACGGTTTGTGGCTCAATATTTTCGTGGCGTATTGCATCGATTGCGGTTTGTGCTGCCGAACGGAGTGCATCGCCAATCTTTTCGATCTGCTCTTTGCGAAATCCGCTGTCCAACATCAGATACTCGACATACTCGTCCAACTCGTCGAAACCGCGTGCATCACGCAGTGCGAAATATGGCGTAGCATCGGTCGCTTCGCCCAACTCTTTTCTATCCCAACGTATGGCACAACCTATGCCGACATAAGCGGCCCAAGCGGTTGCGGCAAGCGGATATTTTGCAATTTCGGGCATAGCGTCCGCCACATACTCGGCACGGCACTGACGCCACACCTCGTCCAACTCTTCGATGGTGTAGCCGTAGCCCCCAAGAAGCGATTTGGATGATAGTTGTTTTATGAGTTGTTCGAGCAGCTTCTCCTCGAATTGGGTTAAATACTCTTGAAGTTCGTTCTCCATATTATCTCTATTTACGTTGTTTCGATTTTTTCAACTCTTCGCGTTTGGTTGAGCCCTTTACACTAAATCCGAATGTGCCCAACGCCTCGCCAAGTGCAAAGTATTCGCCGTGGGCATAACACAACAGATTGGCACGCGAGATGTCGAGTTTTCCGCTCTCGGCATCTATCAGCGACTCATCGACCGCAACGCCTACAACCTCGGCGATAAACATATCGTGTGAGCCGAGCTCAACAATCTGTTTTACGCGACACTCGATGGATATCGGTGCTTCGGCTATCGACGGGGCTTTGACGTTTGCCGATGGCTCGGCAGTCAGACCGCAGTGTGCAAATTTGTCGAAATCGCTACCCGAACGCACTCCGCACCAATCGGTCACACGGGCCAGCTCTACGGTAGTCAGGTTGATGACAAACTCACCGTTACGACGAATAATGTCGTAGGAGTGGCGTTGGCGACGTACCGATATATAACACATTGGTGGCTCGGAACAGATGGTGCCGACCCACGCAATAGTAATAATATTGTACTCCGATGGCTCACTACCACACGTTACCATTACGGCTGGCACGGGGTTTACAATCGTTGATGGTTTCCAATGTTGTTTCATAATCGTAAAATTTCCGTAGCATAATGCAAATTGCACGCCTCAAAGTTACATAATATAAATCTAAAATATTATCTTTGTCGCAATAAATATCAGATGTAAATATGAAGTTCAGATTTTTTGCGGTCGTTTCGATGGTTTTGTTCGCTTTTGCAGCGTGTCGTCCAAGTGATGATATTGTTGAGGTGCGATATGCAGCATCAGACAGACCAACACTGTTGTTATACACTTTTGATGAGGCTGCCGAGGCGATGGTCGTAGCCGATACGATTGTGCGAGGCACCAAATTGGCGGTGGTTACCAATAAGGGAAAAGAGGTTGGTGAGGTGGAGTATCTGCCACTGTCGAGCGAGGACGAAGTGCAGTATTTTGCAACTCTTTCGGCGTTGAGTGCCGACTCTTTGGATGTAGTGCATGAGCAGGTGGTGTATGCCCGTACGCCCGCATCGATTATTGTCGATACGGCGACTTCAAAAATTGGCGGTCAGAGCACAAAAGGCGAGGCGTTGAAGGTGTTGGGTTATGACCAACTTGACGAGCAGGGCCGAGTAAATCGCTATAAGGTGGCTCTCGGTAAGGGCGAGGGCTGGATCTATGGAAAATATACCGTATTTGAGAAGTCGGAGGCCGAAAAACGCTACCGTAGCGAGGTGTACGACGCAAAACACAAGGCTGTGAAGAATCCGTTTGGTGGCGGTGCCGCTATCGGTTGCGACTTCTACCCCTATGAGCGTCCTGTGTTCGAAAACAACAAGATGCCTGTTTCGTGCTATTCGCTCTATCTGAATATCTCGCCAAGCGTAATCGGCAATATCGAGAAGTATATCGCATTTGCAAAGCGTACGAAAATCAACACCTTTGTAATCGATATCAAAGATAATGAGTGCCCGGGTTATAAGGCGGAGGCGATGAAACTCTACTCGCCTACGAACTACGCCCGTGCGGGTGCCAACAAGGAGAAGATGTACCAAAAGGCCGTTCGACGTCTGCACGAGGAGGGCTTCTATGTAGTGGGTCGTATCACCTGCTTTAAGGACTCCTATCTTATTAAGGATCACCCCGAAATGGCTATCACGGAGCGTGCTACGGGCAAGCCGTTCAAACACAACAAAGCCTATTGGCCAAGTGCTTTTGACCGCCGTGTATGGCAGTTCAATGTCGAGTTGGCAAAGGAGGCTGTGCGTAAGTTTGGCTTCAACGAGATAAATTTTGACTATGTTCGCTTCCCCGACCGTATGACCAAGGTCGAGAATTTGATAAACTACCACAACAAGTACGACGAGTCGAAGGTGCAGGCCATACAGCGTTTCGTGCAGTATGCGTGTGATGAGATTCACGCTGTCGGTGCCTATGTGTCGATTGATGTCTTTGGCGAGGCTGCAAATCCGGGCTACACAACAGCCTATGGTCAATATTGGCCGGCAATTTCGAATATCGCCGATGTGATTTGCGGTATGCCTTATCCCGACCACTTCTCGAATGGATATTATGGGGTCCGCAAACCGTGGAATCACCCATACGAAATCTTGCGTGCGTGGGGCGAGCGAGTGCAGGATAGACAGCAGATTACTCCAACTCCGGCTATCGTCAGAACGTGGGTGCAGGCCTACAATGTGATGCGTCACGTCGATAGAAACGGTATTGCATACGATGCCGAGAATGTCGAGAAGGAGATTCGCGGTCTGTTCGATGCGGGCTTGACGGGCGGCTATATGACGTGGCTCTCGTCGTCGAATATCGAGAAGTATCAAAAGCAGGAGGCGGCATTCTGTCACGACTACTACAAGCAGCATAAAAAGTAGTAATTGAGCAGCATAAACGGATAAATCGGGGGTAGATATGCACAGATATCTGCTCCCGATTTTTTGCTTGTCGATGCCGACCTATGTGAGGATATCAAATTTATTTGATATTGCCGACTATATTAGGCAAATAATTCGTATATTTGCCCAATATTGAAGAAAATAGTAACAAAAACAAAATATTATGACACAAGAGGAGTTGTTCAAAAAGCTGATTGCACACTGTAAGGAGT
>JAZRCC010000083.1:0-3442 GCA_045635405.1 Alistipes sp. | reverse complement strand
GGCCCACCCAGCAGATTTATGAGCAACGAAAATGGCAAGCGTTTATCCTCGGTAATTGCATAGGCTCGATTGCCGATGATGCAGTGTGCTTGGTGTGTATGGCGATTGACGCTCTTCTCGAACGGCGTGACAAGAGTTGGTGCTATGCGTTGCACCGTACGGCTCGGTGTCGTATAGTGCTCCAAATAGCGACGTGCAATCGCCTCAACCCGCATAGGCGATATATTGCCAATCGAGGCAAAGACCATCTGGTCTGTCGTATAGTTTCGACGCACAAAATCACACAACGATGCAGAGGTGTGACGCATCAAATCGGACTTACGGCCCAAGATATTATGCCCCA
Organism: Alistipes sp.; assembly: GCA_045635405.1. Lineage (GTDB taxonomy): Bacteria > Bacteroidota > Bacteroidia > Bacteroidales > Rikenellaceae > Alistipes. Next base: position 3,099 of record JAZRCC010000083.1, on the reverse strand, counting down.
ACTCCGAGCCATCGAACAGCATATCCTCGAAGGTGTCGTAAATCATATCCATAGGCGAATCCTTGTAGGTGTTTATCTCATCGACAATCACCTCTCGCTCTTTTGCCAACTCCTTATCGGGAAATGTCGAGCAGAATACAATATCGCCCAACAGCTCTACCGCCTTGGCAAAATCGCCTCGCAGGGTTGTTGCGTGAATGGTTGTATCCTCTTTGGTGGTAAATGCGTTCAACTCGCCACCGAGATTTTCCAAACGGCAATTTACCTGATAGGCCTTGCGACGTTGCGTACCCTTGAAGAGTCCGTGTTCGACAAAATGTGCTATTCCGTGCTCGTCGGAACGCTCGTCACGACTGCCGGCATTGATAACAATCGAGCATCGTGCAACGCCACTTCGCACCTGTCGATGGATGCAGCGTATGCCGTTTGCTAACGTATATGTATAAAATTCAGCCATTACTACTCTTGCTGTTTTATATGTTGTTTGAGGAAGCGACCCGTATGGCTATGCTCGCACTCGGCAAGCTGCTGTGGTGTGCCCTCAAATATCAGATTTCCACCTGCATCGCCCGCCTCGGGGCCAAGGTCGATAACGTAATCGGCACACTTGATGACCTCCATATTGTGCTCGACAATGATAACCGTATGACCCTTATCGACCAATGCGTTAAAAGCCTGCAACAAGCGTTTGATATCGTGGAAGTGCAGACCCGTAGTAGGCTCGTCAAATATAAACAGCGTACCGCCGTTGCTACTCTCCTTACCCAAGAAAGTTGCAAGTTTCACTCGCTGACTCTCGCCACCCGACAGAGTCGAAGAGGCTTGACCAAGTTTGACATAACCCAATCCAACCGCCTGCAAAGGTTTCAGTCGCTCGACAATGCGACGGCAGGTGGTATTCGCCGCATCTTCGCCGAAGAAATCGACCGCCTCGTCAATGCTCAAATTCAGCACATCGCAGATATCACGCTCACGATACTTGACATCGAGAATCTCCTCCTTAAATCGTCGTCCGCCACACGCATCGCACGTCAATTCGACATCCGCCATAAACTGCATAGCGACCTTGATTACGCCCTCACCCTGACACTCCTCGCAACGTCCGCCCGCAACATTGAATGAGAAGTTGCTCGGTGCGATACCGCTACGTTTGGCGTATGGCTGTTCCGAAAATAGGCGACGAATTTCGTCATAAGCCTTGACGTAAGTCACCGGATTAGAGCGTGTCGATTTACCGATAGGATTTTGATCGACCAACTCCACACTGCGTATCATCTGTATGTCGCCCGTCAGACCGTCGCAATCTCCGCAACGCTCGCCAACATCATCTACCGCACGTCGCAAGAGCGGATATAGCACGCCCCTGACAAGCGACGATTTGCCGGAGCCACTCACTCCCGTAACGCACGTTATCGCCCCCAGAGGAAAACGCACCGTAATATTTTGCAGATTGTGTAGCCTTGCTCCATTCACTACGACGCTATTTCGCCACTCACGCACGGCTGCTGGCATCTCGATTTGACGTTTGCCCATAAGATACTCTGCCGTAAGGCTACCCTTCGCCTTTCGCAGTGCCGAGTAGTTGCCAGCAAAGACAACCTCTCCGCCATTGACTCCTGCACGAGGCCCGATATCGACGATATAATCTGCTGCACGTATAATCTCCTCTTCGTGCTCTACGACGATTACCGTATTGCCCAAATCTCGCAACTGTTTCAATACTGCAATCAATCGATGCGTATCTCGTGGATGCAGTCCGATACTCGGCTCGTCCAATATATACAACGACCCCGTAAGGTTGCTACCCAACGATGTTGCCAGATTTATGCGCTGACTCTCGCCACCCGACAAGGTCGATGACAATCTGTCGAGCGTAAGGTATCCGAGTCCGACATCGCTCAAATAGTGTAGTCGGGCACGAATCTCGGTCAAGATGCGTTGTGCGGTCTGCAAGTCGTGTTCGTCGAGGTCAATATTACCGAAAAACTCTATCAGCGAATCGACATTCATTGCAACCAAATCGGCTATGGTACGCCCTGCGACCTTCACATATAGTGCCTCACGTCGTAAGCGGCTACCATTACAAGCCTCGCAGATGGTCTTGCCCGTATAGCGAGCCTTGATTACACGGAATTGAATCTTGCGACGCTCCGAGTCGAGATATTGAAAGAATGTATTGAGTCCGTCGAAATACTCATTACCACGCCACAGCAGACGACGTTGCTCGTCGTTCAACTTGTAGTATGGCTCGTGAATCGGGAAGTCGAACTTATAGGCATTACGCACCAAGCGGTCACGAAAAGCCCTCATCGTATCGCCTCGCCAACAAGCAATGGCATTGTCGTAGATGCTCTTCGACTTATCGGGCACGACCAAATCCTCGTCGATACCGACAACCTTGCCATAACCCTCGCACACAGGACAGGCACCAAGCGGATTGTTAAAGCCAAAGAGGTGCTCCGTAGGTGGCTCGAAATCGATACCGTCGGCACTAAATTGCGACGAGAAGTTTCGCAACTCGCCCTTTGCTATAATTGTGCAGGTATGCTCTCCATATCCAAAAGCCCTCGATACGGACTCTCGCATACGGGTAAGCGTATCGTCGTCGCTACCACTCTTGATGCGGTCGATAATAATATACAAATCGGTTGCATTGGCAGCCGCTGCACGCTCCGCGCGAAGAAAATCCTCGATAAGCACAACCTCGCCATCGACCCACAAACGCTGAATACCATCGGCAACCAACTGCAACAACTTCTCGACAAGTGACTCTGCCGACTCAACGCATAGCGGTGTGGCAATCAGCGTACGTTCGCCCTCGCCAAGTGCGAGAATATACTCCACAACATCGTCCGTCGAGTAGCACTTCACCTCCAATCCCGAAACAGGCGAAAAGGTGTGACCTATGCGGGCAAAGAGCAGGCGAAGATAGTCGTATATCTCGGTTGTTGTTCCGACCGTAGAGCGAGGATTTCGGCTATTAACCTTCTGCTCGATAGCCACCGCCGGTGCAATGCCACTGATAATATCGACATCGGGCTTATTCATTCGCCCCAAGAATTGTCGTGCGTATGCCGACAGGCTCTCGACATAGCGACG
>JAZRCC010000082.1:0-11540 GCA_045635405.1 Alistipes sp. | reverse complement strand
TGCGAAGCGATGCCGACCAGCTCTCTTCATCGCGTAAGATGGTATTCTTGATGGGTATGTTGCTCACAGGTTTTGCTATCGTTACGGCGGTTATGCAGGAGGCGAGCGGTCTGAATTTAGTCGATTTTGCAACGGGTGTTATGTGCTTTGCTTATGCGGGTATGATTGGCGTGTTCCTTACAGCAATCTTTACAAAGCGAGGTAATACGGTAAGTGTTATTGCAGCAATCGTTGTAGGTATGATTATTATTATCCCATTGATGTTCCAAAAACAGCTCTTCGATACGCAGTATATCGCGTGGACGTGGTGGGCACCTATTGGTGGCATTATCAGCTTCTTGGTTTGCTACGCAGGCTCGCCTAAAAAGCGTTAGCGAAAGTCCGAAAACAGGGATACGACATATCTCCGAATTTATACCCGTCAACGATTTTTGGCGGGTATTTTTTGTGCGGATGCCGACAATAAATAAAATTGTATGCTATAATTGACAAAAACAGTAAAAAATGGCGGAGTGTAATATACTATTTTCAAAAATTTATAGTAACTTTACACTCAAATATTGATTTTCCCCAAAATGCCATAATATGACAAAAGAGTATGATGTAATCATCATTGGCGGAGGAGCTACCGGAGCAGGCATTGCACGCGACTGCTCGTTGCGTGGAATAAAGGCTCTGCTTGTCGAGCGTTTCGATATCGCTACGGGTGCAACGGGCCGTAATCACGGACTCTTGCATAGCGGTGCTCGTTATGCTGTCAATGACCACGAGTCGGCGGTCGAGTGTATTCGCGAGAATATGACACTTCGTCGCATAGCCTCGCACTGCGTCGATGAGACGGGTGGTCTGTTTATCTCGCTGCCGGAGGATGGGTTGGAGTTTCAGGCGAAGTTTATCAAGGCGTGTCGTGCTGCGGGTATCTCTGCGGAGGCAATCTCTCCCAAGGAGGCGTTGGCTTTGGAGCCATCGACCAACCCTGCAATTATCGGAGCGGTTAAGGTGCCCGATGGCTCGATAGACCCATTCCGCTTGACGGCTGCCAATATTCTCGATGCGAAGATGCACGGTGCCGAGGTCAAGACCTATCACGAGGTTGAGGAACTCCTGATGGAGGGCAACCGTGTTGTGGGTGTCAAGGTCGTAAATCGTCGTGATGGCGAGAAGGCAGAGTATCGTGCAAAGATTGTGGTTAATGCGGGTGGTATTTGGGGACACTCGATAGCCAAGCGTGCGGGTATTACCATCAATATGTTGCCGGCAAAGGGTGCGTTGTTGATTTTTGGCCACCGTGTCAATAGCGTTGTGCTGAATCGTTGCCGCAAGCCTGCCGATGCCGATATTTTGGTGCCGGGCGATACTATTTCGTTGATTGGTACGACATCAAGCAAGGTGCCATTCGATGAGGTCGATAATATGTATGTAACTGCCGACGAGGTCGATTTGCTGCTGCGTGAAGGCACGAAGTTGGCCCCATCGTTGGCATATACACGAATCTTGCGTGCCTATGCGGGCGTGCGTCCGTTGGTTGCTTCGGATGACGACCCAAGCGGACGTAGCGTAAGCCGTGGTATTGTGGTTTTGGACCACGCCGTAAGGGATGGTGTCGAGGGCTTTATCACCACGACGGGCGGTAAACTGATGACCTATCGTCTGATGGGCGAGTGGACTACCGACCTTATCTGCCGCAAGTTGGGCATCGCAGCCAAGTGTACTACGGCATCGGTGCCACTGCCAGGCTCACGTCGTGATGAGCGTAAAAAGACCACGCGTAAGATATACGAAATGCCGACTATGCAACGTGAATCGTCGCTCTATCGTCACGGCGATATGGCTTCGCGTATCGAGGCTTCGACAGCGATAGACCGCTCGATGGTTTGTGAGTGTGAGTCGGTGTCGGTTGGCGAGATTAAGTATGCCATTAAGGCGTTGGATGTGAATAATCTGGTTGATTTGCGTCGTCGTACCCGTACGGGTATGGGTACCTGCCAAGGCGAGTTGTGTGCTTGTCGTGCAGCGGGTTTGATGGCGTCGTTAGGCAAATATTGTACGGCTCACGCCAAGGCAGACCTCGTTCGTTTTCTCAACGAGCGATGGAAGGGTATGGCACCTGTTGCGTGGGGCGATACATTGCGTGAAACACAATTTACCACGTGGCTCTATGCGGGCGTTTGTGGTTTAACCGATAAAGAGGAGGCGAAACGATGAAATATGATGTTGTAATTGTCGGAGGAGGTCTGTCGGGATTGATATGCGGATTGCATCTGGTCGATAACGGCAAGCGATGTGCTATAATATCCTCGGGACAGAGTGCGATGCACTTTTCATCGGGCTCGTTCGATTTGTTGGGTAGTATGGCTGATGGACGTAGCGTAACCTCGCCAGAAGAGGCTATCGAGGAGTTTATCGAGCAGTCGCCATTGCATCCCTACGCAAAGATTGGCAAGGAGAATTTTGCACGTTTGGCACAGTTGGCCGCTTCGACTTTGTGCCGTGCGGGTGTCCCTGTTAATGGTACGGCGGAGCGTAACCACTATCGCATTACCCCTATGGGAACGCTCAAAGCAACGTGGCTTACGATTGATGGCTATGTGACTGCGGAGGAGGCTTCGAAGTTGCCATATTCGAAGGTCGATATCTTCAATGTTGCGGGCTTTTTAGACTTCTATATGCAGTTCGTTGCCGACGAATTTGGACGTATGGGAACAGAGTGCCGTACGCATCTCTTCACGTTGCCAGAGTTGGATTTGCGTCGTGGTAATCCTACCGAGATGCGTTCGACAAATATTGCCCGCGTGTTTGATAAAGAGTCTAACATCGAGGCTTTGGCTGCGATTATCAATGGCGAGATTGACGATGATTGCGAGGCTGTGATGATTCCGGCTGCAATTGGTGTCGAGGATGTCGATGCGTTGGCAAAGTTGCGAAAGTTGTGTCGCCGACCTCTCTATTGCGTTGCTGCAATGCCACCTTCGGTTGCGGGTATATGTGCCCAAATCGCTCTGCGACGTGCATTCGAACAACGTGGCGGTTACTATCTGTTGGGCGACAATGTTGTCAGTGCCGAGTTCAACGATGAGGCAAAGGTTAAGCGTGTATTCACGGCAAAGCACGGCGATATCGGCTTTGAGGCGGAGGAGTTCGTCTTGGCGAGTGGCAGCTTTTTCAGTCAGGGAATGGTTGCCGACAAGGAGTCTGTTGCCGAGCCTATTTTTGCAGCCGATGTCTATTATGCCGAGCAGCGTAATGATTGGTATCGTCGCAATATGTTCGAGCCACAGCCCTACGAGTCGTTTGGCGTGATGACCGATAGGGAGTTTCACGTGTTACGCAGAGGCGAGAGTGTTGAGAATCTCTATGCGTGTGGTGCAGGCATTTCGCACTTCAACGCCATTGTCGAGGGTAGTGGTGCGGGCGTGTCGATGCTTACGGCATTGAGTGTTGCCGAAAATATTCTTAAAAAGTAGGAGACGAAACGATGATAAAGCAAGAGAGTGCGAACAATTTTGAGCAGTGCATCAAGTGTACAGTCTGTACTGCATATTGTCCTGTGGCTGCGGTAAATCCGCTCTATCTCGGCCCAAAACAGGCTGGACCCGATGGCGAACGTCTGCGATTGAAACGTCCCGAGTTTTATGATGAGGTGTTGAAGTATTGCCTCAACTGCAAGCGTTGCGAGGTGGCGTGCCCTTCTAATGTCCGCATTGGCGATATTATTCAGTTGGCACGTATTAAACATAGCAAAAAGTCGCCCGGTCTGCGTGAGTTTATGTTAGCAAATACCGACTTGGTCGGCTCGGTGGCTACGTTGGCTGCCCCTATCGTCAATGCTACGGTCAGCAGCCGTCCTGTCAAGGCGTTTATGGATGCGGCTCTGCACATCGACCATCGTCGTACATTCCCACGCTATGCGAAAGGGGCATTCGAGGGTTGGTATCGTCGTCATCGTAAGGAGCAGGAGCAGTTCGAGCGATTTGTGACATTCTTCCACGGCTGCTACGTCAATTACAACAACCCACCACTTGGCGAGGCGTTCGTTCGTGTGATGAATGCAATAGGCTATGGCGTGCATCTGCTCAAAAAGGAGAAGTGTTGCGGCGTGGCACTCATATCGAACGGCTTTATCAGGCAGGCAAAGCGTCAGGCTCTGTCGAACGTGAAGTATATACGCGAGGCTACGACTGCGGGCGAGCCGGTGTTGGCAACCTCATCGACCTGCACATTTACGTTGCGTGACGAGTATCGTCATCTGTTGGATATCGATAATGCAGATGTTCGCGACAACGTGGAGTTGGGCGTGCGTTTTATCTATCGCCTTATCGAGCAGGGCAAGGTGCAGTTGAAGTTCCGCCACGATGCTCCGAAGTTGAAGGTCGCATACCATACCGCTTGCCATATGGAGCGTTTGGGTTGGGCTTGTTATTCGATTGAGTTGTTGAAAATGATACCATCTGTCGAGCTTGTTACCCTCAATTCGCAGTGCTGTGGCATCGGTGGAACATACGGTTTCAAGAGCGAGAACTACGACGCTTCGCAGGCTATTGGCGAGTCGCTCTTCCGCCAAATCGAAGAGTCGAGATGCGATGCGGTCGTAACCGATTGCGAGACTTGTAAGTGGCAGATCGAGATGTCCACCTCGAAGCGGGTGTTGCATCCGATAGAACTTCTTGCTATGTGCTTGGAGTAGCGTGTTCCATAACAATAAGCGGGGCGACCTCATTGGAGGCTGCCCCGCTTTACGTTTGCGATGTGGCTACAAATTATCTATCGTATAGTCAATCATCTTTTGGCGTATCTGTACCCTTGCATCGGGCATCATCGAGTGATTTTGGTCGGGATAGACCATCATATCGTACTGCTTGCTTGCGGCGTTGAGGCGACGGCACATCTCCATCGTGTTCTGGAAGTGTACATTGTCGTCAGCCGTGCCGTGCATAATGAGCAACTTGGTGCGAGGCGATAGTTTGGCAGCGTGTGATAGTGGCGAGTTATCGTCATATCCTGCTGCGTTGTTTGCTGGCAGACCGTTGTAAATCTCGGTGTAGATCGTATCGTAGTATCGCCACGATGTTACGGGTGCTACGGCAATAGCCATCTTATACAAACCATCGCCGTGCAGAGCGGTGTTAAGAGCCATAAAACCGCCGTACGACCATCCGTAAATACCGAGTCGCTCGCCATCGACGTATGGCAGCGATGCAAGGTGGCGTGCAAACGAAATCTGGTCTTCGCACTCCAACTTGCCGAGGTTGCCGTATGTCGCCTTTTTGAACTTCTCGCCACGATATCCCGTTCCACGACCGTCGCAACACGCCACAATATAGCCGTAGCGAGTGAGAGCAGCCTCCCAATCGACCGCCCAACGATCGGCTACCGATTGCGAGCCGGGTCCCGAATATTGGGTAATCAGCACAGGGTAGCGTTGCGATGGGTCGAACGCATCGGGTAGCTGAATGTAGTAGTTGAGTTTGTCGCCACGTTCGGTGGTGAATTGGTGGAATTGGCGACGTGCGTATGCTCCTGTGCGATTAACCTTCGGACGAGAGTCGGCAAGGGTGTCGATAATCAGACCGTTCCCCTTGTGGATGGTCACAACATTTGGACAAACGGCACTACTGAAAGTCTGGATGTAGTACTTCATTCCAGCCGATGGCATAATCGTATGGTATCCGTTGAGCAGTGTCAGACGACGTTTCGAACGGCCGTTGAGTGCTATGTGGTACAAGTCGCGACGGAGTTCGCTCTCCTCGGTCGATATGTACGCCACGCCCGAGGTCGAGGCATCGACTATCGATGTAACCTCGAACTCGCCTCGTGTTATGGCGTTCAGACGACCTTTGTCGATGCTGTGCAGATAGAGGTGCGACCAGCCGGTAGTGGTCTCCTCGCGAACAATGAAGCGGTTGCCATCGATAAACTTGATGGTCGATGTCGAAGGTCGTTCTACGTAGGTTGCCGCCTCCTCTCGGTATATGGTGCGACACTTTTCGCCATCGAACAACACCACCTCGAAGCAGTTCTGCAAGCGATTTACTCGGTAGAAGTAGAGCTGGTTGGCGGGTGTCCACGCTACATTCAGAATGTATTGGTCAAGTTCGGCTCCGACATTAATTTTCCGACGAGTCTGCTTCTCGATATCATAGAGCCACAACTCGACAATGGAGTTTGCATCGCCCGCCTTCGGATATTTGAACGAGTATGCCGCATTGTAGAGTTTGTTGTCGAAACGCATCATCTCAAATGTTGGCACACGGCTCTCGTCGAAACGCAGATATGCCAACTGCTTGTTGTCGGGCGAGAAGGCAAATGCCCGTGTGAAACCATACTCCTCCTCATAGACCCAATCGCTTGTGCCGTTTATGATGGCGTTCCACTTGCCGTCGGTCGTGATGCTGTGCTGACGATAGGTATGGAGGTCTATCAGGTGCAGATTGTTGTTCTGTGAATAGGCAATCATCTCGCCATTGGGCGATAGCGTAGCATCGCGAGCCTGCTCCAATATGCAACGGGCGTCACCACTGCGGGCAACGATGTAGTAGTCGGCAGTGTAGGAGTGACGGTATATTGGCTTTACGCTATTACGGGCCGCTATTATGACCGACTCGCCGTTGAGTGCTATCTGGTAGTCCGCTGCTTCGGTAGGCAATCGAAACAGCACCTCCTCCTTGCGATGGTCCGTATATGGTGAGCAGATAATATCCTTACCTCGAAGCTTGGTAAAGTGTTCGCCATCCGCCATCGAACGCAACCCTCGGATGGTGATGTTGGCACGACGCACCTCATCGACATCGGCATAGGTCGGACGAGGCATATACGCCGAGAGTTGAGCCGAGAGATGCTCGGTTGCTGTCAGCAGTAAGGCGGCTGATAGTAGGTGTCGTAACGCTCGTTTCATCGCTAAATGTCGTCAATGTTAAAGTCGTAGTCGAGACGTTTGCCGACGATAAATTTCGAGTTGTCGAACTTGGTGTTGAACATCTCCAACGTCACACGCTTGTTCTGCTCGTAAGGAGGTGTGAGCAGGTCGAAATCGACAGCATAGTTAATGGCAGTTTCGAGAATGGCGATAAGCGATTCGCGAGAGATCTCCTCGCTGCCAAACTCGGTTACACGCATCGATGTTTGGCGTTTGCCCTCAACGAAGAACATACGTTCACGGTTGATAAATATGCGACCAATCAGATAGCCCTCATCGGCCGAACGGTTGAACTTGAACGAGTCGGAGAGGAAGTCGTAGATATCGATAATGCCGCAGTATGAGTTGCTCTTCGACTCGCTGACATACGGATTGTTCCATATTTGGTGCGACGAATCGAACTCGAAAACGTCGGTGTGCATACGGAATATCAGCAGGTCGGATGCAATTTGGAGTTGGGCCTCGAACTTGCCACGGTCACGGTACTCGATGCGGACACGCTTGTCGAGTTTGCCGTCGAGTGCATCGTCCATCTCGGAAGCCATCTCGAAGAGTGTATCTTTGAGCAGACCGAACACGTTGAATGTATTGTCATAGACACGCTGTTTGAGGGTCGATTTTTCGATAATTGTCGAGAGGATTTTCTCTCGCAGAGGTTGTGTACTCATATATTCTGAAATTTTCTGTTAATATCACTTCTGTTTGCGGAGGAGAATTACGCTGCCGACCGCCACCTCTTCGCCTGCCTTTAATTTGTTGAGGCGGGCAAGTTTGCTTTGGCGAATACCATACGACTGCGACAACGAGTGCAGAGTCTCGTCACGTCGCACGGTGTGTTGGCGGACATTGCCAAGCCAACCGCTCTTCTTACGTTCGATATATACGATGCTGCCCTTCGCAAGAGGTGTAGCCTTCGACACGTCGTTGAATTTGCGGAGTGTGCTCTCGCCGATTTCGAATGTCTTGCCGAGCGATGCGTAGCTGTCGCCCTCCTTTGCTATGATGTAGCAGGTTTGGTTGGTACGATAGACCTTGTAGCCCTTGTGTGAGTTGATGGTTACACGGTAGGCGTCGGGATTGACAAGGCTCTCGCTCTCGGCGGTACTATATTGCTGAAACCACTTTTCGCTGTTGGCTTTGGCGTTTTTGGCACTCGAATAGATTGCGGCACCATCCTCTTGGTCGAGTTGGTGTAGCCCCATCGACTCGATAATGGCAATCAGTCGCTCGGCATAGTCGGGTGCCGTGGCATAGCCTGCCGCCTTCAAACCACGAGCCCAGCGACGATAGTCGTTCGATGGGTACGAAAAGAGCGAGTCGTAGCGTGGCGATGAGTCGAGGAACTCGGCGTGGTCGGCATACGAACTCTCGACCGATGGATAGGCACGAAAACACTCGCCTTTGGCATCGTCATCGTGATATACACGCTCGCCCTTCCACGACTTTTTGCACTTAATGCCGAAGTGGTTGTTCGACTGCTGCGAGAGGTAGCTGTTGCCGCTGTCGGACTCCAAAATACCTTGTGCCATCGTGATACTTGCCGGGATGCCGTAACGCTCCATATGTGCCACGGCGATGTGCTTGTATCGCTCGACATACTCCTCGCGAGTCTGTCGCTGTGCAGCAAACAACGTCGAGCCTGCCGATAAAAGCACTATAATTAGGGTGAAAAGTGTGCAATTTGTTGGTTTTTGTGAAAAAATCATTATCTTTGTGTTTGGTTGTGTGTAAAAAATCTTGACCAACCGTTGTCGGGGCAACAGATAGCCATTGACAAAGATATGAAAATTTGTAAAAAGATACAAGCAAAAAGGGCGGTTGTATTTATAAGATAGGTATATATGGATAAAATCCACATTATAACACCCGTAAAGGACTCTATCGAATCCACCGTTGTCGCCATTCGTGCGATTCTCTCATCGGCAATCGATGCGGAGGTTACATATACGGTCTATAACGATTTCAGTAGCGAAGCATCGACTCAACAGTTGGAGGCGTTGCGTGACGAACTTGGGTTTGAATTGGTAAATCTTGCCGACATAACCGACCACCCATCACCCAACTATCTGCTGATATTGCAGATTGCACAACGCCGAGCACTCGAAGCGGGGGCTCATCTGGCTATTGTCGAATCGGATGTTACGGTGCGTCCCGAGACATTGAACGGCTTGTTGCAGGGTGCCAAAACGCAAAGCGAGTGTGGTATTGCCGCTTCGGTTACGGTCGATGATGAGGAGCATATAAACTACCCATATCTCTATGCTCGAAACTTCCCGACGGAGTGCTGCGAAGTGCGTCGCCATTGCAGTTTCTGCTGTTCATTGCTGACGCTCGATTTGCTCAAAAAGTGCGATTTCGGAGAGCTTAATCCGGGTAAAGATTGGTTTGATGTGCATATCTCGAAACGCTCGCGTGAGTTGGGCTTTCACAACTATCTGTTTGTGAATTTGCCGGTGAGTCATCGTCCGCATAGTTCGCGTCCGTGGAAGCAACTCAAATATACCAATCCGCTGAAATACTACCTCTTGAAGTTCATAAAACGTCACGACAAGATATAATGAAGAGCGAGTCGCAATGTGATAAACTTCCGCAACATCTTCTGATTTTGCGTTTGGCAGCATCGTGCGATGTCGCAATGCTATCGCACGCTATCAGGGCGTTGCGAAGTGCATATCCTACGTTGCAAATCACGTTGGCTACGCGTATCCGTTTTGCTCCGTTTTTTCAGGGTTTGGGTATCGATATTATGCCTATCGAGATGGGTGATGAGCCATACACGTTGCGACAGAAGTGGCAATTTGTCCGCCGTACGAAGCGTATTGGGGTCGATGCCATAGCCGATTTGCATTTTATCGCCAACTCGGTGCTGCTCGGTTGCTTGTGGCGATTGCGAGGTGTTAAGGTCGCACGTATTCGCAAGGGTAGCGTCGAGAAGTGGTTTCGTGTAGGTTATAGCCGCGAGGGGGCACTCCATCTCAAACATACCGTCATCCGCTATTGCGATGTCTTTCGCCGTTTGGGTTTTCAATTTGATGACCCGGCATTTCCACAACGCAGCGAGGCTGATGGGGTAGAAAACTGCGTAGGCTTTGCTCCATTTGCGGCACATAGCTGTTGTACTTGTCCCGAAGCGTTGCGTGAGGCGATTATGGAGCGATTAACCGCCCGCTTCGATAAGGTCTATATATTTGGCGGCGGCGAGCGAGTTCAGCACTTTGTTGAGCAGATGCAGAGCCGCTATTCGAATGTGGAGCGTGCCAGCCAAACAGCATCGATTGCCGAGGATATAGAGGTAGCAAAACGGCTGAAAGTTATGGTCTCGGTCGATACATTGGCGATGCACATCGCAGCATTGGTGGCAACTCCCGTGGTCTCGATTTGGGGAGCCACACACCCAGAATTTGGCTCGATGGGCTATGGCTGCGATATGGATGGAATTGTGCAGGTTGATATGGATTGTCGTCCGTGCTCGGCAACGGGCGATGTGGCGTGTGCAAAAGGCACTCCGATATGTATGCAGGATATTACCGCCGAAGCGGTCGAGGCGAAGATAGATGCTCTACTCGCCTCGGACCATTCTAAACTTTTCGACGAGTAACTCTACGACGGCTGCCGTAGCTTGTGGGAAGACTTTGCGAAGGTCAATCTCGGCGGTAGTTGTCAAAACCTCTTTCAGATTTCGCATAAAGGTATCTTTAATCTCGGTTGCGAGATTTACCTTCACTATACCCTCCTCGATAGCACGTCGCACAATAGGGTGAGGAATACCCGAACTGCCGTGCAGCACCAACGCTACATCGGTCGCTTTGCGTATCTCCATAAGTCGGTCGATATCCAACTTCGGTGTCTGCTTGTAGAAGCCGTGTGCCGAGCCAATGGCAATAGCCAACGCATCAACACCTGTCAGCTCAACAAAACGCTTTGCATCTTCGGCAGTCGTGAAACCGCCACCTTGCTCCTGACCGAGTTTGGCAACATAGCCCAACTCTGCCTCGACGTTTATATCGCCATAGCGACGAGCCAACTCAACGGCTTTGAGTGTCGTGGCAACATTTTCGTCGAATGGGCGTTCGCTGGCATCAATCATTACCGAGTCAAAACCCGCATCGAGACAGCGTTCCACCAACTCGATAGAGCCTCCGTGGTCGAGATGAATCCAACCCTCTACGCCATAGTCGGCAATCGCCTGACGTGCCATTGCGACCGCACGCTTCAATCCTATATAGTCGATTGACGAGCGGGTGAGTTGCAGCAGTACGGGCGATGCGGTTGCTTGGGCAGCCTGCATCACTGCATCGAGGGTCTCGAAATTGTAAAAATTAGTTGCGAGGAGTGCCTCTCGACGCTCCCCGCAACGTTTTAATGCACTTTTGACATTCATTAGAGCAGACTATTCAAATCTACAATGTTGAATGCGTAGAAGTACTTATCCATATCGTGCTCGATGCGGTCGAGAACGATGTTTTCAGGATCCATACCTACACGTTTGAGGTTCTCATAGAGGGTGTTGCGAGCAACCAAAGCCTCTGGCTTCTGCCAGATGTAGCGGCAACCTGTTGCAACCAACCACTCCTTACGCTCTGCCTCGATCTCTGCCAATGGAAGACCCTTCTCCGACTCTGCGAGC
>JAZRCC010000081.1:0-6012 GCA_045635405.1 Alistipes sp. | reverse complement strand
CGTTGCGGTATAGCGATGGTGCGATTTCGATGCGGCCTTTGTACGGCACACTGCCCAATATCGCCTTTATGAGCGAACTTTTTCCGCCACCGTTGGGGCCGATGATGCCTATGAAGTCGTTGTCGAAGATGTCGAGCGAAGCCCCTTCGATTGCGGTGCAGTCGTCGTAGCGGACACTTACGTTGCGTAGCGAAACTATCCTCTCCATAGCGTTATTGGCAAATTTGGTGAACTATATGGCGAATATTCTCGATGCACTCCTCGGCGAGCGGATTTATCTCTACTGGCTCGGCACCGATATCACGACAGATGGTCTCGACCGTCGAGCGTGGAAATTCGCTCTGGTAGAATATGCGTTCTATGCCATCCTGTCGTGCTTTGTCGATTATTTGTGCGATACGCTTTACGCTCGCCTCTTTGCCGTCGTTTTCGATAGCCACCTGCTCCAACCCATAGTCGCGTGCGAGATAGGTCAGTGCGGGGTGGTAGATTATGAAATAGGGCTTGCGGGCGGCTTTGCAAAGCTCGCTGCACTCCTCGTCGAGGTCGAGCAACCGCTCCCCAAGTCGCACATATCGCTCGTGGTACTTCACCGAGTCGGGCATCGCCGCATCCACCGCCTCGTATATGTTGCGGGCAATCTGCATCAACGCACGTGGCGACGACCATATATGTGGGTCCACGCCGTGATGGTGGTGCGAATGGTGGTGCTGATGGCTGCACTTGCCCTCGATAAGCTCGATACCGCGGCTCGTATCGACTACGGCGACGTTCGAGCCTAAGCGTTGCACTATCGCCTTCTCGAAATCGAGCAGCGACGTGGCAAATACCCACCGTGCCGAGCCAATCTTGACCATCTGGCGGGCGGATAACTCGAATGTTTCGGGCGATGCACCCTGCGGCAAAATCACCTCGACCTCATAGTCGTCGCCCACAATCGCTTCGACCATCTGTTTGAGTGGCGGAATGGTCACATAGGCTACATTGCGTTGCTGTGGTGCCGAACAGCCGTAACATATCGTTAGCAATAGGGCTGCTATTATGTAGGGTATCGTTTTTCTCATAGTTGTGTCGGTTGTGTGGTACACTCTGCAAAGTTAATACATATTTTGGAAAGCAGCCGAAAAAATTAGCCTTTTTTAGGGTTTTGCTGCGGAGCAGCAACGGCTTTGCCGAAAAGGTCAATTAAGGTCTTTTAATGTCGAGTAAAGTCAAGTAAGGTTTTCTGCTGTGGTTACTCTCCCTAATCTCCCTAAATTCCCTAATCTCCCTATCACGGTGCCCCCAACCACCACAAAAAAAATCTGCCCCTGCGGAGAGCAGAGGCAGATTAGTTATAGAGTTAAGCGGATGTTATTCAAGAACAACACCACCATCGGCAAGAACAACGGTTGATGCTGTACCAACATAACCATAAAGTTTGTTGATATCAGCACAATCAGCAGCAGTTACTGCTACGCCATTAATCTTTGAACCAGCTTTAACCTTGTTAGGAGTTGTTCCGATGGTTGCTTGATGCGCGGTTGCATTAGTATATCCACCAAGAATACCGCAGTAGCCACCAGCTGTAATATCAAATTTGATGGTGTTATCATTCCATTCCTGTTTCGAGTTACCGTGAGTACCTACCAATGAGCCGGTACGTACCGATGTGCTGTTCAAGATAGTGGCATCGATGCTACAAGTCGTAATCTTAAGATTTTGGTTAGATGCAGCAACACCGCCAATAGCACCATCTGTCAGATTTGATGCAGTAATAGTACCCTCGTACGAGCTATTCTTAATGGTCTTCCAACCCGAGCCATTGATTTCACCAACAATACCGCCAATGTACCAAGTTGCAGCTGAATTTACAGTGATATTGCTATTGATGGTAGATTTTTCTATCGTAGAACTAACTTCCATATGGCTGGTGATAGCACCAACGTAGTGTTTTTCAGTGCTAGGAGCCGAATAACCATTGATTGTAATATCGCCAAAAGTCTTTGCACTACTAATAGTTGTTCTGGTACCGGCATCACTTGAAATACCACCGATATTACATACACCACCCGTTTGTGTAAATGCTTTACCAGTAAATGTGATATCACCCTTCTCGGTGTTAGTCAAATTGGAATATTTTACAGTAGCAGTGTTTTCAGAACCTCGGCTTTTCCAAGTTGTCGATGCCAATACTGCACCTACATAGAACTTGTACTTACCTGTTCCGCCATAAGTAGTAGTGAACGAGATAGGAGCATTGTTTGTCAAATCGCTCATTGCCAAATCAGCCTCGTAGATACGACCAACAACACCAGCGATATCGCCATACATACCAGCACTTGTTGCATTGATATCACCGTGGTTCTCGCACTCCGAAACTGCTACGTGGGTCATAGCGACTACGCCAGCAAAGTGGAATGCAGCCTTCTCTGTAGTAGGCATTGCGATATTAGCATAGATCTCGCCATAGTTCTTACAACCCGATACGATATCGCCATTGCTACTACCAAGATCGTTACCCGACACACCAACAATACCTGCAATACAAGGATATCCAGGCTCACCCGATGCAGGAACAGTTGTTGCACAGAGAGTGTGTGAACCGGTTACGCTAATCTTACCATAGTTCTCGCAATCCTTAACAGAGTAGAGACAGCCTGCAACAACACCGGCTACAGCAGGACGTGCACAAGCGGTAGAAGCGTCAACAGGAACAGTGTATGTAACGTTACCTGTATTTACACACTTCTCTACATCAGCCTCGGCGAAACCAACAACACCACCGATATTAGCAGTAGTATCGGTAGCACCTACACCCTTACGCTCGCAAGTTACAGCACCGTTGTTTACGCAGTTGTAGATAATACCGCGGTTACGAGTGTCGTATGCAGTTTGATCTGCCAATGCATAAGTGCTCTGCCAAGTTGTACCGAGTACACCACCAACATAGAAGTACTTACCAGGAACACCATCAGCAGTAGTGACGGTAAGCGAACCGTTGTTGATACAGTTAGCCATCATATGCTCGTCCTTAACAAAGTATGCGTGACCTGCGATACCACCAATCTGTACGTTTGCACCGGCTGTCCAATTCATATTGGTCAACTCGATATCACCGTTGTTTACACAGTTGAGAATCTGACCTGTTGTAGTGTAAGCTGCAATAGAGCCGAAGAGTACCTGACCTGTTACATCGAAGGTGTCCACCTTGATATCAACATTAGACTCGATACCCGAGATAACGCCGTTCGAGTTGTTCTTAACAGCAACCAAAGCATACTGACCGCTACCGTTAGTTGCGAGGCTCTGTGCCCAACTACACGACGAGTCGATAACGAGGTTCTTGATAGTACCACGGTTCTCTGTGAAGAGTGCCTGCTTGCTCACCCAGTTCTTCAAAGCATAGCCCTGACCGTTGAATACGCCGGTCCAAGGCTTGTTAGTTGCAGTAAGCTCAACACCTGTGAGGTCGATATCGTTACCCAAAACAACCTCACCATTATTTTCCCAAGCCGAGTAGTCGCCTGTGTTAACAGCTGCAAAGAATGCGTTCAACTCGGTAGCGTCGTTAATCTCAACCTCCTCCTTGTCGGCAGCAACATAAGCCAACGATGGGAGAGCGTAGAGCTGTGCACGTGCAATCTCAACACCGGCGGTCTTGCCGATAGTCTTGGTCATCGAGTAGTTCGATGCGTCGATAGCCTTTACGGTGAAGCCCTCTGCATACGTACCAGCAGGAACAGCAACAACAACGGTTGCAGTGCCGGCAGTAGCCTGAACGCCCATAACGCGGATAACGCTCTGACCTGCGAGAGGAGTGATAGCAGCAGTCTTGTAGTCGATTTCGAAAGTACCCGAGATAGCCTCGTCAGCAGTAGCCGAAACGTAAACCTTCTTTACGTTAGCAGCACCTGTGAGGGTAATCTTCAAGTAGCCATAAACGTTCTTCAACGCAACGCTTGTCTTCACATCGTTGTGAGCAGCGTAGCCTACCAAAATCGAAGTGTTAGGAGCGAACGAGCCCTCAACGAATGGCTGAACAGTAGGGATAGTGTACACGTTTCCGCCAACCGACTCTGCATCGAGCAGAGCAGCAGGGTAGAATACGTTGTACTCGTCGGCAGCAACAACGCCCGAGAAGGCAGCCGATGGCTGACCAACATACTCTGCTGGGATAGTGGAAGATGTGCCATTGATGGCAACAGCGTCGCCCTCGCTCCAAAGAATAGGAGTTACGCCATCAATAGCCTCGCCCAAATAGGTACGAGTTCCGTCGAGAGACACCGAAAGGGTAGTCTTGACGTTAGGATTAATGTCTGTGGTTGCGTCCTTTGCACAACCTGCGGCGAGCATAGCCAATGCCAAACCGCAAATAACTGAAAACTTTTTCATTTTCTTTGTTGTTTTTTGGTTTAACAATAGGTTACTCGTCCCAACCGAGACCGTCGTTAGGTGTGAGACCCTCAACACCTTCGATCGAATCGATGAAACCACGCTCGGTAACGAAGAGTGTTACATCAATCTGGGGTGCGAGATACTCGTTGCCCCCGAAAATCGAGTTGTTTTTCATAAAATTGTTAAAATAATTAATAAAAATGTTGGTTTGTAAAAATGTTTATTTTGTTGTAAATCACTAATTTCTGCTCTTGTCGCAGGGTGCTGGCTGCGTTTTCTGTAACGAATTTTTATGTCGAAAAACCGATTTTCGCATACTATACGTCGGGCAAAAGTATAAATTTTTAGTTAGAATATCAAGCGATTTTGTAAGAATTTTTTACATCCCAACCCGCTCCAAAGCCCTCCCTACCGCCCCAAAAAAACGAAAAATCGGTGCATAAAAAACAAAAAAACTGCCTCCGTTTACGGAGGCAGTTTAATCGTAGTTTTAGGGGTGGGAAATTAGTCAACGAGAACCAAACCACCATCGGTAAGAACAGCACTTGCTGCGTTTGTAATCTGACCCCAAATCTTGGAGAAGTCTGTCAAATCAGACTCCGAGATCGAAGCACCATTCAATGTGAACGACTTCTTGACCTTACAAACTTGTGAGTCGCCAATAATTGCCTTTGCACTTGATGCGTTGTTGTGACCACAAACAATACCTGCAACAGTAGCAGTAACACTACCTGCGATAGTACAGTTGTTGTACTTTTGATTTGTATTGCCGTGCTTACCAACCAAACCACCGGCAGGAGCCAATGCGTTACCGATTACGGCACCGCTATTGGTACAGTTGGTGAAATTCGCCTGACCAAAGCCGTTGAGACCACCGACAGCACTATTGCTTGCAAGATTAGCCATAGCACTACCATCGAGCTTACCCGTATTAGACGAGTTTGTGACGTTGCCAGCAACACAACCTGCGAGACCACCAAGACAGAAGCCAGAAGCCGACTTAACAGTGATACCTGCATAGTTGTTGCAGCCGTCCATAGTAGTACCACTAGCAGCCTGACCAACGATACCACCCAAATAACTGTTTGCACTTGTTGTATGGGTGTTGATAGTGATAGGACAATTGTTGTCACAATTAGAAATAGATTTTGGAGAAGTACTCGAACTGAAGTAGCTTACAATACCTGCAATATAGCTCTGACATGTGCCCAAAGAGAGAGTCATACTTGCATCGGTTGTTGTTTCGCAACCCGAAACTTCAGCCTTTGCGTACGACGCAATACCACCAATATAGTGCTTGCCAGTACCGGCACTGGTGACAATGAGATCACCTGCGAATTTGCTATCGAAAACCGATGTATTAACATAGCCAGCAACACCACCAATATATTGAACACCTGAACCAACAGTAGAGAGGGTTATTGTTGCATCGCTTGTAACCAGGCAATCTCTAACAGTGCTACCAGTGAGAACCTGACCAGCCATACCGCCATACTTTAACCCACCTTGACCAGTTGTACCTATAAAGGTTATGTCATTTCTTTGGATACAGTTGTTGATATTCCAACCATAAGCAGATATAGCTGCTACGTAAGTTGCACAGTTACTTGTAACGGTCATCGTTGCATTAACACC
>JAZRCC010000080.1:0-10042 GCA_045635405.1 Alistipes sp. | reverse complement strand
GTTGATGCCACCCACCCTACTGCTGCCCCCGTATTGACAAACGGTAGCCGCCAGCTTTCGCTCACCTTCCCAAATGGTGCAAAAGAGGGCGATGCGATATGGGCAATGGTATTTCCAACCAATATTTCGGGTGAGATATCTTACACCGCATACTCGGGCGAGCAACGTGCTATGGCTCAATCGATTTACATCAACAAGACTGTCGAAGAGTCGCACATTTCGCCTATCTCGATAGTCGTTCCGGAGTTGTGGCGTGTAACCACAATCTCGTTCTCGGTAGCAGCGAACAACTTGGGCGAGGATATCTCGACAATCTCTATTGTGGATTCGAATGGCAACACCGTCAAGACATTCACAACCAACCCAGCGAACAAGTACGACTTCGAAATCATCGGAACATTTAACGACATCTACTCGGGCAAGGCGTTCCGTGCCGTATTCGATAGTCCACACGCAGTTGTTGAGCAGCACTTCACGATGCCGCAGATTGCTGCATACTCACCAAACAGCATATCGCTCACCGTTCCATATCTGCTCTACGAAGATTTTAGTTCGATTGACAATATCTCATCGAACGACAACTATACCAGCGGATTTATCTCGGGTAGCAAAGATGCCGTATCGTTCCTCAATGGTTGGACAGGTGCCCGCATCGGTGCGAGTGCAGGTCAGGCGATACGTATTGCCAGCCGTCGTGAGACCTCGGCAAACTACCCTGCTCGTGTCGATTCGAGACCTTTGACCGGCTTTAAGGGCGGTGCAAAACTCGCAGTACGATTTAATTATAGTATGAATCGTCAAGAGGGCGGTCTTGCAATCTCGATGCCTGGTGTGGGTCTGACATACCACTTCGGTTACGTCACCTCGAACAGTGCCTACAAGAGTGGCGACTCGACAGGTACATTCCCATTCAACGAGTACCTCAACTCGACAAACGGTGATTACAACACAATAAACAACGTGGCTACATATACATTGGAGGGTTGCCCTGCTTCGACAACTCGTCTGTCGTGGCGAAATGTCAATGAGTCGAAATCGGGAACAACAAACGGTACCTATTGGTTATATATAGACAACATCGTTGTACAAATTGCACAATAAAAAACAAACACAATAATTTCTATTATGAAAAAACTATTACTTTTTGCAGTGATTGCTTTCGCCCTGGTAGGTTGTCGCAATGAGAGCCTCGACCAGCCAATCGGCGAGGGTTCAATCGCGATTGTTGCAGCGGCTGATGGCCAAGTTGCAACAAAATCGGGCGAAGGCGGAGTGACTATCGATAC
Source organism: Alistipes sp. (assembly GCA_045635405.1). Classification (GTDB taxonomy): domain Bacteria; phylum Bacteroidota; class Bacteroidia; order Bacteroidales; family Rikenellaceae; genus Alistipes. Next base: position 8,756 of record JAZRCC010000080.1, on the reverse strand, counting down.
TCCCGCACTTGCAGATTTCTCTTTGAAAATCACCGGTACCAACTTCGAGAAGAGTTGGGAGAGTTTGAGCAACTACAAGACCGATGATGAGCGTTACCCAGCAGGATGGTACACCGTTGCTATCGAGTGTGGCGACATTGCCGAGGAGGGTTTTGGCAAGCCATACTTCGCAGCATCGAAGAGCGTACAGGTTCTTGACCGAAATCGTACAACAAACGTAGAGTTGAACGCTACTGTCGGCAATGCAATTGTTGCGATTAAGACCACCGAGAACTTCCGCAACTACTTCCCTGAATATGAGTTTAAGCTCACTACGGCAACCAATGAGTTCGAGTTGGCGGAGGATGCTACCGAGCACCTCTTCATCGCTCCTCAAAAGAAGGTTGCTATCGATTGTTCGTGTATCCGTCAGTCGAATATGGCTACTCAAACCAAGGAGAATCTCGCTACGCAATATATTCAGACCGTAAATCCTCGTACTCGCTATGTGATTACATACGATTTGCAGTCGGCCGGAAGCGTGGAGGTTACCGTATCTCTCGACAACACCGTTATCGGCACTATCGATGTAAGTGTTGAGTTGAACCCTAATGCATAACGACAAAAAATAGATTACAAGATATGAAACTTATTAGATTTACAGCACTGCTTTCGATTGCTGCTATGTTAATGGCAGGGTGTCGAAATGAAGATTTGCACCTCGATCCTAACGATCAGAGTGCAACTCGTGGCTATCTGTCGCTCTCGACATTGAGCGTAGAGTGTGTAGTCGATCACAAGCCGGTAGATGAGAATGTGCGTAGCACTGCCGCAACTCGTGCAACGGTAAACATCGATGACTTTAACTGCATCATCCTCAATGAGGCAGGCGAGTCTGTTATAGAGTTCACTTATGGCAATCGTCCAAGCGAGAAGATCGAGTTGGAGGGTGGTAACTACATCTTCAAGATGTCGTCGGGCGCTGTTCCTGGTGCAGCTTGGGAGAGCCCTGTTTACGGTCTTGAAGAGCCTTTCAAAATCGTTCGCAAGGAGACTACAACTTTGACAAACCTCGTTTGTACGCTCCAAAACATTCAGGTATCGGTATCATACTCTGCCGACCTGCGTGCCGCTTTGAGCGACGACACAACTGCTACCATCTCTATCGACGAGAACTCGTTGGTATATGGTGTTGATGAGACTCGTTCGGGTTACTTCAAGGCAGTTAATGCACTCAACGATATCAATGTTCTCGTAAAGGGTAAGTACACCCCAGAGGGCAAGGAGGCTGCTGCATTCGAGATGACCGCAACAATTCCAAACGTAAAGGCCGGTCAGTATAGCGATATCAACTTCTACATCGAGTACTCGGGCGAGGGTAGCATCAGCATCGGTGCAACTATCGACGGTTGGGTTGTTGACGAAGAGATTGTTTACGACTTCTCATTGCTCTTGTCGGAGAATACGATGGTTGATGACGAGGATAAGCCTACTATCTCGTTGGCTGATGGCGACATCGACGCTCCTGTTTCGCTCTATGCAAGCGACTTCGATGACCGTGGCAACTGCTTGAAGCCAATCATCGTGGATATCGCTGCCGAGAACGCTATCGCAGGTTTGACAGTTGAAATCACCTCGACAAATGGCGACTTCATATCGTCGCTTTCGACCTATAATATCCCTCAATTGCTCGATATGTGCAACGCTGGTAGTGCAACTTCGGCATTACAATTGATGGGCTATGCAATCAATAGCGAAGTCCTCGGTGCTACATCGTTGTCGTACGAGCTCACCGCACAGATGAAACTCCTCAAAGAGTTTGGCGGAACACACTCGTTCAAGATTACGGTAACCGACGAGAAGGGTGGCAAGAACGAGAAGACTCTTGCTATCGTAATCGAGGGTGGCAGCAGCGGTCCTTCGGTTGTTTGGACAGGCTACGATTTGAGCAAGCGTTACACCGTAACGAGCGACTTGACCGTGGATATCGTTGTTACAGCTCCATCGGGTATCGCAAGCTTCGTTGTAAATATCAACTCGGAAGTATTGGATGCCAAGCAGTTGGCTGGTGTAGGTTTGTGCGACCAACTCGACCTTATCACACCTGAAAACTCGATTGACACAACCAACCCAGAGGGTACAAATACGGCAGAGATTCGTCAGGCTCTGACTAACCTCGGTTTCCCTGTTGGCGACCAAGTTAAGGATCAGACCAAGCTCGAATTCTCGATTACGAAGTTCCTCGGCTTGTTGCAGATTACGGGTGCAGGTGAGCACGACTTTAAGCTTACCGTTACCGATAACGATGGCAACACTACGTCAAAGACTCTTATGTTGGTAACCGAATAAATATAGGAGGATAGAGATATGAAAAAGATATTTAGCATATTAGTATATGTATGTTTGATTGCGTTGGCAGTATCCTGCTCGAAATCAAACGAAGAGAATCTGATGATGGGTCAGGACGAGGGTGTTGTATCGCTCAACCTCGACTTTGGTTCGCGTGCTGCATCGGCAAACACCTCGATATTCTCGATGAAGATATATCGCTATGCAGTTGCCGACGCAGATGGCAATCGTGCAAAGGAGCTCGTACGTAAATATACATCGTTGAGCGAGATTCCACAATACATCTGGTTGCTCAAAGATGACTACCACGTATTGGTAAAGGTTGGTGAGCAGGTTGTAGCATCGTTCGACGAGCTCTGCTACACCGGCGAGCAGGACTTCACAATCGTACCTGGTCAGGTGACGAAAATCGACGTTAAGTGTAAGATGGACAACATCGCTTTGAAGAGCAACTTCGACAGCAGTGTTGCAGCACACTTCACCGATGATTTCTATGTATATGTTTCGGCTATCAACGAGTTCGACCTCGACAAGGCTAAAAATGCGAAGGTTCCTACGTTGAAGTTCACCGAGTCGGCAACAGGTTACTTCTTGATGCCTGACGAGTGCACAACTTTGAGCTGGTACTTCTATGGTAGCGATGGCACAACCCCTCTGACACAGAGCGGTAAGATTGAGAATATCACAGCCCAGACGCTCTACACTTTGAATTTCAAATATTCGAAGGATGCAAACGGTTTCTTTGTATTCTCGGCTACGGTTGATACTTCGGTTGAGCACCGCGACGACAAGATTGCGTTCAGTCCAGACCCAACCGTAAAGGGTGTTGGTTTCGATGTTGCAACTCCATACAACTACGTTAGCGGAACACGTACCTACTCTGTTACGGCTCTCGACACGATTTCGCAGTTGAACATCACCGCCGGCAGCGATACATACGATTTGCTCAACTCGACCTACGACGGTATTGCCGTAACGAAGGTTTCGGCGAAGGAGTACACACTCGCATTCTCGGAGCAGTTCTTCGCAAACTTCGCGGGTGGCGTACAGCAGTTTGCATTCCGTATCAAGGATGCAAGCGGTGGCGTAGGCTTTACGGAGGTAACATACGGTATTCAGGGTGTATTGCCAATCGCAGAGGAGGATTACGACCTCTGGTTCAATACTGCATTCTTCGAGGCTATGTCGTTCAACGCATCGGCTTCGACCAAAATCGGTTACCGCGTAGCAGGTGGCTCGTGGAGCTATGTTGATGCGTCGGCAGGTAGCACAGCTTCGATATACAGCGGCAACTGCAAAGATTTTGCAGCAGGCAAGACCTACGAATACGCTCTCTTTGCAGACAACGTACAGGTTGGTAAGGCGTTGACAGTTACAACTCCTGCCGGTGCACAAATTCCGGAGGCAGACTTCGAGAATTGGAGCACTCACAGCGATGGTGCAGCTTGTCCGGGTGGCGTACCTACAAACCTTATCTGGGATACGGGTAACCACGCAACCGCACAGATTGGTGCAGGTAATCTCACAGTAGCATCGACCGATGTTCCTGCTGCTTCGAAGGGTAAGCGTAGTGCCTATATGCACTCGATGAAGGCTGCCGTAATGGGTATCGGTAAGTTTGCTGCGGGTAACCTCTTCGTTGGTCGCTTCGTGCAGATTCAGGGTATGGGCGGTATCGTATCGTTCGGTAAACCATTCGAATATACGGCACGTCCAAAGGCTCTTCGCTTCTGGATGAAGAACCACTGCGGTAAAATCAACGAGGGTAACCACACTTCGGGTACCGACCTTGCAAAGGTCTATATCACGTTGAGCAACATCACCGAGCCTTATATCATCAACACCAACGATGAATCGACGTTGTTCGATGCAAAGACCGCTCCGGGCGTAATTGCTTACGGCGTATGGGAGAGCACCGAGTCGGCTTCGGAGTGGGTTTTGAAGGAGATTCCGCTCACATACAAAGACGAAACTACAAAGCCAAACTACCTCATTGCAACATTCTCGTGTAGCGGTTATGGTGACTACTTTACGGGTAGTACCGACAGCTATATGTACGTTGATGACGTAGAGTTGGTTTACTAAACTCAAAGCAGGCAACAACGAATGTATTTCAGCAAAAAAGTAGCAATTCTTGCTCTTCTGTTTGCGACACTTTCGGGAACAGCTTATGCAACGGAACACCTATCAGTGGCGGATACAACCGCCACTGATGGCGTACCTAAACGTGAGTGGAGTCGTGCCGAAATTCGCCGCAACAGAGGTCTATCTAACCTCAAAAACCATATCATTCCAAAGGGACAATGGGTTGTCGGAGGTACGTTCTCGTACTCGACCCATTCGAACGATGGCTATAAACTGCTCGTGGTCGAAGGTATCGAGTCGGAGGGTCACTCATTCAATTTGAGCCCCGTATTCGGTTACTCGCTTATGCCTAACTCTATTATCGGAGGACGACTCGGCTACTCGCGTTCGTTTATGAAAATCGATGCGGCAGAACTCAATTTGGGAGAGGGTGATGGTGCCTTAAATTTCAGCGTAGATTACTACTATATGCTTCGACACTCGTATAGTGTTGCGGCTATATGGCGACAATACATACCGCTTGGTATGAATAAGCGTTTCGCCATATTCACCGAAATGCAGTTGGCAATGGGTGGCTCGCAATCAAAATTTGCAGAGGGCAACCCTATTCGTGGTACCTTCTCGAAGAGCTTTGATATCTCGTTGGGTGTAAACCCCGGTTTTGTTGCATTTTTGACAAACCATATGGCGGTCGAGATTAACATCGGAGCTCTCGGTGTCGGATACTCCCACACAAAACAGATTCACAACCAGGTAACGACGGGCGAGACAAAGAGTGCCTCGATAAGTTTCAAGGTGAATCTGCTCTCTATTGGTTTGGGTCTTGCGTTTTACTTCTAATATGGTGGCCGTATGAAAAGATATGTTATAACGATACTCTTCGCCTTGGTCGCCAATATGGTAGTGGCACAAGTTGACTCCACAAAGGTAAAAACCACAGCTGCACCTGCGGCGGTAAAAATCGCAGCCGACTCAACGGAGGTAAAAACCACAGCGGCACCTACGGCTCTTGGCACGATTAGTGCAGATGCCTCGTCGAATGAGAATACACTAAAAAAGAGGGCACGCAAATTGAAGATTGACCGCGAAATCAACAAGTCCAAATTTGTATTCAAAGGCGAGACTATGCTCGGTTTGGCTGTATCGTATGCCACTTTGGATACGGAAGATACCGATATCGGACTGATTTTGGACAATCTGCAATTCAAAGGGTCGAGCTTCTCGGTCAAGCCATTTTTCGGCTACTTCTATCGCGACAACAACTGCCTCGGTTTGCGATTGGGTTATACGCACAACTTCATCGACTTGGGCAGTGCAAAGCTCAACCTCGGCGAAGCCAACGATATCGACCTCTCGCTGAAAGGCATCTACTACGATAGCAATCTCTACTCGTTCGGTCTGTTACATCGCACCTATGTGGCGTTGGATCGTCGTGGACGATTTAGCTTCTTTGCCGAGTGGGAGTTGTCGGGCTCGTACGGACGCTCCGAATTTAAGTACCTCTCGGGCGACGCTTGGAAGGGCGGCATTTCGAACACCTACAAGTGTAAGTTCTCGTTCAATCCAGGTATTGCGGCATACATCTTCCCTAACGTATGTGCAAGCGTATCGTTCGGTATGGGCGGTCTGCAATACACCCACATCAAGCAGATGGATTTGGAGGGCAACTATACCGGCAAGCGAGACTTCTCGAAGTTGCGTTTCCGCCTTAATCTTGCCGACATCAACATCGGTGTATGTATTCACTTGTGGAGCAAAAAGAAGGAGGGCAGCAAGTAATGATGACAAGAGCTATTACAATAATTTTGGCGGCAATTGTCGCTCTCTGCACATCGTGTATCAAGAACGATATCCCCTATCCTGTAATAAAGATGGAGATTTTGTCATTGGAGGTCGAGGGTGTAGAGGGTGAGTGCCAAATCGACTACGTCAATCGCACGGTAACCATTCCGCTCAAAGAGAGTACCGATATTCGCAACGTACGCATCAAGAGTGCCGAGGTTACGGAGGGTGCTACCCTATCGACCCCAATTGAGGGTACGTTCGACCTTCGCTATCCGCAATATATCACCCTTTCGCTCTATCAGGACTACGAATGGGTTATCATTGCCGAGCAGACTATCGACCGTCGTTTCTCGGTTATCGGACAGATTGGCGAGACCGAGTGGGATGTTTCTCGAAACATTGCCAAGGCGTATCGTCGTGCCGATTACGGGCTTGATACCGTAACGGTCACACAACTCCGATTTGGCCCAAAACCTGAATATGACTACCCTGACGCATCGACAATCCGCAATTTCAGCAACGAGAACCATACCCAAACTGCAACGGTTGATGCGTATGGTCGTCGCGAAATTTGGCGATTGATTGTCGAGCCACGAGAGGTTCAAATCGACATCACACGTTGCGTGGGTGGTGGCGAGGTTATATGGCTGCGTGCTACGGGTATCGATGGAGCACAGACAGGCTTCCGCTACCGCAAAAAGGGCGTGGAGGAGTGGTCCGAACTCGAAGATGCGTGGTACGTATCACGAGGAGGTATTATCGAGGCTACGGTGCGACACCTGACGCCGGAGACACCATACGAGGTCATCGGATACACCATCTCCGACAAGGGCGAACAGCGCTCGGAAATCAGAGAGGTAAGCACCACGAAGATATTCGTCTTACCAAATGCTTCGTTCGAGGAGTGGAGCTATACGGGCGACGTATATTATCCATACCTCAACCCCGATAATATGTGGTGGGGAACAGGTAACCCTGCATCGAAAATCGCAGGCATAAACCTTACGACACCTCACACAGGAACACTTCCACCGGAGCACACGGGACAATGTGCCCAACTTTGGTCGCAGAAGGCGAGTGTGATGGGTATTGGTAAGTTTGCCGCAGGTAACCTCTTTGCCGGTGAGTTCGACCGCATCGTAGGAACCAACGGTTTGGTGTTGTTCGGTCGTCCGTTTACACTGCGACCTACGGGTTTGAGATGCTGGGCTCGCTACAATATGGGCGTAGTCGATTGCGTGCCTAACAATATCACGGCTGGCAAGACCCCCGCAAAGGGCGACAATGACAGCGGCTCGATATACATTGCTCTTGGCGATTGGGACCACAACGTATATGGCGGAACACCTACCTCGCCCGTATTGGTCGATACTCGTGACGAATCTACTTTCTTCACCTCGTCGAACCCAAATATCATTGCGTGGGGAGAGCTTCGTTTCGACGCTTCGTGCGATTGGACCGAGTTCAATATTCCGCTCGAATACCGCACCTTCGACAAAGAGCCGACACATATTATTATCGTCTGCTCGGGCTCACGCTTCGGCGACTACTTCGTAGGTAGTACAAACTCGATAATGTGGGTGGATGATTTCGAGCTGTTATTCGATATCAAATAGGCAACTACATAACAAAACGATAGCGGGGTTTTCGATGATGAAAACCCCGCTATCGTTTATCGTAGTAGCAACCGACTGCTTACAAACTCTTGATATACTCGTCGATAGCCTTTGCTGCACGACGACCTGCACCCATAGCCAAGATTACGGTTGCAGCACCCGTTACGGTATCGCCACCAGCGAATACTCCACGACGCGATGTTGTGCCGCTCTCGTCCGCCACGATACAGCCACGACGATTGGTTTCGAGATTCTCGGTAGTCGATGCGATAAGTGGGTTTGGCGACGTTCCGAGTGCCATAATCACCACATCGCACTCGATAGTAAAGTCGGAGCCTTCGACCTCAACCGGCGAACGACGACCGCTCTCATCGGGCTCTCCCAAAGCCATCTGCACGCAGTTCAACGACTCAACCCAGCCCTTCTCTGTGCCATTGATTCGTGTAGGGTTTGTAAGCATACGGAACTCTACGCCCTCCTCCTTTGCGTGGTGTACCTCCTCGACACGAGCAGGCAACTCGACCTCACTACGACGATAGACGATAGTAGCCTCTGCACCCAATCGCTTGGCAGTACGCACAGCATCCATAGCAACATTTCCGCCACCTACAACAACTACACGCTTGCCGACATATATAGGGGTGTCGTACTCCTCATCGTAGGCACGCATCAAATTGGCACGTGTCAGGAACTCATTCGCCGACAAAACGCCATTGAGGTTCTCACCCTCGATGCCCATAAAGCGAGGCAGACCCGCTCCCGAGCCTACGAATACGGCATCGAAGCCCTCCTCATCGAGAAGCGAATCGATAGTTACGGTGCGACCGACGATGACATCCTTCTCGAACTTTACGCCCAGACGACGAACATTGTCAATCTCCTTTGCCACGATACGCTGCTTTGGCAGACGGAACTCCGGAATAAGTCGGATCGTAGCCATGT
>JAZRCC010000079.1:0-2960 GCA_045635405.1 Alistipes sp. | reverse complement strand
GGTGCGTTACTACAATAGAGGTTGGGGCGTATCGCTCGATGTCAATTATGCCGGATTTCGCTATATAGCACCATCGTTTGTGCGACGAACGCAACGCATCGCCTATCAAGCCTCGTCGCCCGAACTCTTCGACGAATTTGTCAATCAACAGCGATTGAACGATGCCGTTACCATCGACTTGTCGCTCTCCAAAACTTTTTGGTTGTCGAACTACGACAAACGCCCATATCAGACCTCTTTCACAAAGCGATTTATCGACCGCCACCCACGTTCGCGTGTGACGATATATTTTGCGGTACAAAATATTCTCGGCAACCGCAATATCGTACACAGCGGTTACGAATCGTCGAGATTGTGGCGACAGAGCATAGCTGGAACGCCAACCTATCGCCCACAAGCAAGTCGCTATCTCTACGCCTATCCACGAACGTATTACCTCTCGGCAACCTTTACCTTCTAAATAGAAAACGACCTATTGAACGTTGGTCCAATAGGTCGTCAATTTGTTGAGATATTGTTTCGACTACTTCACGATTTCGCTCAACTGGCTGAACAATGCACCAAAAGCCTCGCCGATTTCGCGACGCAAAGCTGCATAGTAGCGACGTACCAACACTGCATTGTGTGGCTCGGTTGGGTTGTTCACCTTAACGAAGAGCTCGTTGCGAAGTTCAACACCCTTCTGCATTACCTCGAAAATCTCCTTGTCCTTGTTTGGCTGCATATAGATTGCCATATCGCAATCAAATACCAACTCTTCAAGACAATAGTCAATCTCCTTCTTCAAAATTCTCAAATTTGCCATAATTATATGCTTTTAAGTTACACTTATTCTGCGTATTATATAGGCAAAGATATAAATAAGTTATGACTATACCAACATTCTCGACTATTTTTTTTATGCGACGCTACTATTTGTTGCGTTTATGGCGTTTGTGGTGCTCTTTTTCGGGGATTTCGACAATAATGCCCACCTCTTCGCTCTCGATAATTGCAATTGGTTGCGGTTTGTTTTCTGCGGCATCTGTTGCAGTTGCTGTGGTTTGTTGCGACACAGAGGTTTTGGGAACATTTGTCACAATAGTTACGACCTCGTTTGTACCATAGTCGAAACAGATATCGGCACGTCGCATCATAGGCAGGATATTCTGTTCGAGATATTGCCACGAATCTTTGTGTGAACGCAGCACGCTCTCCTTATCGCGTTCGCCCATCGAGCTATCGGAGATTATCTTCAACACCTGCTCTTTGTGCGGAATCGACGATGCGTTGATTGCATCCGCACACTCGCTCCAAACGTAGGCGTGCGACGATACCATAGGCTCTATGTCGGGATAGTGGTCGTTGATATAGCGATTGAAGGTCGCTCCACGATTTGCGGCCAACATCACGTTAAACTCGTGATCGCCATCGGGTGAGGCGTATCCACGGATATTTATCGCCGATACGTGCATCGCAGTATCTTTGAGCCGCTCTACAAACGCACCAAGTTGAGATAGATGCTCCGCATTATGAGAGAATGTCGGCACAAGGGTTGCCACATCCAACTGAAAATGGAGCGAATATCGAGCATTCATCCCACTGTGATGTCGCACCAGATAGCGTTTTACGATTTGGTCGTTTTGCCGAGTCTCATCAAGCAAAATAGTGTCGGCACGATGGCTCGATTGAGCATTGACACCCAAAGTGAGTGTCGCAGCAAAGATAGAAAGTAGGTAAAACTTTTTCACAGCATCAATATTTTATATGTTCGTTTGGCATAGAGCAACAATCACGCCACGCAATTTTCATTGTGGTGGAAAGATTATCTCTTCGAAAATTTGTGGTATAAACGAAATTTGCTAACTTTGTCTTTGTTATGAGCAGCGAAAAACACGACGTTAATGATATGACCTTCTGGGAGCATTTAGATGCAATGCGTCCCGGCATATTCCGCACCTGCATTGCTACGGTTGCGGTTGTTGTGGTCGCCTTTCTGCTGAAAGATTACCTGATGGAGATAATTATGGGGCCATCTTCGCCCCAATTCCCGACAAATAGTTGGTTGGCTCATTTGGCTGATGTATGGCAGCAGGAGGCTCTGCGGATAAACCAAACGCCCATAACGCTGATAAATACACGAATGGCGGGTCAGTTTATGATGCACTTTGCATTGGCGTTCTATGTCGCTCTGGTAGCGGTTATCCCCTACGCCATATTCGAATTGTGGCTGTTTGTCCGTCCGGCACTCTCTCAAAGCGAACGCCGCAGCACATCGCGTTTCATCTTCTACGCCGTTATCTGTATGTTGCTGGGCGTTGGTTTCGGCTATTTTATCCTCTCGCCCATATCGGTCGATTTTTTGAGCAGTTACGTTTTGAGCGACCGTATCACCAACTACATCGACACCGCATCGTATATATCGCTGGTATCGACTCTCACGCTCGTTTGCGGAGTGATGTTCGAACTCCCCGTAATAGTCTATTTCCTCGTCAAGGCACATATACTCACATCGGCATTTATGCGACACTACCGCCGTCACGCACTTGTGGTATTGACCATCTTATCGGCTCTGTTTACCCCACCCGATGTGTTCAGTATGGTGTTGGTGATGATACCTCTCTACGTTCTGTACGAGGCGAGTATATGGGTGGCGATGGTTGCCGAACGGGGGATGATGACAAAAAAATCGTAAAAAAGAGATACTATTCAGATATTTTTTCTAAATTTGCACTTGATAAGACTTCAGGGCAGGGTGTAAATCCCTACCGGCGGTGATAGTCCGCGACTCCCGAAAGGGACTGAATCGGTGAAATTCCGATACCGACGGTAATAGTCCGGATGGAAGAAGTTTTCATAATATTGTGTATGCACGGTGCTTCGTCGGCACGTGCCTACTCGTTTGTGAAGGTCCTGATGTTTTTATATCACGACCTATTTTTTTTGTTATATGAAGCGTATATTTATCCTACTGTTTGCTG
>JAZRCC010000078.1:0-5307 GCA_045635405.1 Alistipes sp. | reverse complement strand
GATATGGTTGTTGTTGATTTGGATGGTAATGTTGTCGAGGGCGATTTGCGACCTTCGTCCGACACGCCTACTCACGTTGCGTTGTATCGCCATTTCGAGGGTGTTGGTGCGGTGGTACACACCCATTCGACCTACGCTACGGCTTGGGCACAGGCTTGCCGTTCGATTCCGAATATCGGCACGACACACGCCGATGCGTTCTACGATGATGTTCCTTGCACCGGCGATATGACTCCCGAGGAGATTAAGGAGCGTTACGAGGCTGCTACGGGCGACGTTATTGCCCGCACATTCGAGAATATTAACCCTCTGCACACACCGGCGGTATTGGTGGCACACCACGGGCCTTTTGCGTGGGGCGAGAGTGCAGCGAAGGCGGTAGCCAATGCAGTGACATTGGAGGAGGTTGCACGAATGGCATCGATTACGATGTCGCTCAATCCTGCGGTCGAGATGAATCGCAATCTGATTGAGAAACACTACGACCGCAAACACGGCAAGAACGCCTACTACGGACAGAAAAAATAGAGAAACCTAAAATAGATATACTAAACTATGAACAAGATTGAAAGTGCATTGCAGCGTACAACCGATACCAAAGCTCTGATTATCGGTGCAGGGGTTGTTTCACAAACAGCCTCGATGTTTAAGGAGTTGTTTGGCGACAAAACAGCGATTATTGTTGCCGATAAAAATACGTGGGAGGTTGCGGGTAAGGCTGTTGCCGAGTCGTTGGCTGCTGCCAATGTTGCAACTGTCGAGCCATATATCTTTACCGATGAGGAGTTCTATGCAGAGTGGCGTTTTGTGGAGATGTTGAAGAGCCATTTGGAGCCGATGGATGTTATCGCTATTGCGGTAGGCTCTGGTGTTATCAACGACACGGTAAAGTATGTTTCGCATCTGCTTTCGCGTAAATATATGTGTGTCGGTACGGCTGCATCGATGGATGGCTATACGGCCTATGGCTCGTCGATTACCAAGGATGGCAACAAGCAGACATTCGACTGCCCTGCACCTCACGGTTTTGTGATGGACCCTGTGATTGCAGCAGCTGCTCCAAAGGAGTTGGTTGCATCGGGCTATGCTGATTTGATTGCCAAGATTCCTGCTGCGGCCGATTGGTTGTTGGCAGATGTTACAGGTAACGAGGCTGTCGATAAGTTTGCGTGGGACTTGGTACAGAACGGACTTCGTGAGTCGTTGTCTGCACCTGCGGCACTTGCCGAGGGCGATGTTGCCAAGACCGAGGCTCTGGCGGAGGGTCTGCTGATGAGTGGCTTTGCTATGCAGGCTATTCAGTCGAGCCGCCCTGCATCGGGTACCGAGCACCAATTCTCGCACTGCTGGGATATGGAGAACCTCTGCTACGAGGGCAAACACGTTTCGCACGGCTTTAAGGTTGGTATCGGCACTTTGGCATCGACTGCATCGTTGGAGTTCCTGCTCTCGAAGGATATCGAGAACTTGGATGTTGATGCCTGCGTCGCTGCGTGGAAGACGTGGGACGAGCAGGAGGAGGAGATTCGCGAGATATTCGCCGACAAACCGGGTCACCTGGCTCGTGCATTGGTCGAGACCAAAGGCAAGTATGTCGATGCCGAGGGCTTGCGCCGACAGTTGGAGTCGTTGAAGGCTGCTTGGCCTACGCTCAAAGAGCAGATTCGTGAGCAGATTATCCCATTCGAGGAGGTTCGCAACAATCTGCGTCTGGTGGGTGCCCCATACGAGCCGGAGCATATTGGCGTAACACGTGAGCGTATGCGTCAGACCTTTGCCTATATCCCATATATGCGTAGCCGTTATACGAATGTCGATGTCGTATATCGTTGCGGTCTGATGGACGAACTGCTCGATAGCCTCTTTGGCGAGGGTAAGGTTTGGGCTGTTAAATAGAGGACTCTACTATGCAAACGAAGCATACGTTTCAATATTGGCAGACACGCACCATCATCGTCACGATGATAGGCTATGCGTTGTACTACTTTGTCCGCAAGAACTTCTCGATTGCAATGCCGGGTTTGACGGCAGAGTTCGGTATATCGAAGGTCGAGTTGGGACTTTTTCTGACGATGAACGGCATCGTCTATGGATTGTCCCGCTTTGTGAATGGTATTATCAGCGACCGCAACAGTGCCCGTATCGTTATGTCGGTGGGTTTGATGTTGTGTGCCGTGATGAACTTCCTGTTTGGTTGCAGCGACACCATCGCCTCGTGGATATATACACTCGCACTCAACACCTCGTCGGAGGTGGCATTTACCACCGTATTGGTCTATTTTATGGGTATGGTGTGGGTGATAAACGGCTACCTGCAAGGTATGGGTGTTCCGCCATCGACAAAGATTAATGCACAGTGGATTCCGCCTCACGAGTTGGCTACAAAGTTGTCGATTTGGAATATGTCGCACTCGATTGGTGCCGGCTTGGTATTCGCTATCTGCGGATGGTTTATTATGCCTCACCTCGGAATAGATGTGAGTGGCGATGCGGCCATCGTCGAGCAGATTCGCACCAATATCGCTGCGTCGATGAAACCGGGTGCTACGATGCCCGATATAACGCAATTTGTTGAGCATTACGGTGCTTGGCGTTGGTGCTTTATTATCCCTGCAATTTGTGCGGCGGTGGGAGCCATAGGGTTGTTCTTTATGCTCAAAGATTCGCCGTCGGATGTTGGTCTGCCCGAGGTTGTCGGCAAGAAGAAGGCGATTGTTCGCACCGCCGAGGAGAGGGCAGAGTATAACGCCTTCATCCGTAGCAAGGTCTTTGGTAATCGATTGATTTGGACGCTGGGTGTAACGAACTTCTTTGTCTATGTCGTTCGCTTTTCGGCATTGGATTGGGGCCCTACGCTGCTGACAGAGTCGAAGGGTCTGACGTTGGCTATGGCGACCACACTCTGTATCGTATTCGAGTTTATCGGTGGCAATATCGGAATGGTCGTAGCGGGTTGGGTTACCGACCATTGGTTTCATAATAAGGCACACCGCACCTGCGTATGGTGTATGGTCGGAGCGACGTTGTCGGTTGCTGCATTCTGGGCATTGCCACAAGATGCACCGCTGTGGATGTTGATTATTCCGTTCACATTTATCGGCTTCTTTATCTACGGCCCACAAGCTCTGCTCGGTATCTCGGCTGCTAATCAGGCAACAAACCGTGCAGCTGCTACGGCAAACGGCATATTGGGAATTTTTGGCTATGCCAGCACGCTGATTTCGGGTGTCGGCTTTGGTGCTATCGCCCAATATTGGGGATGGGATGCTGCCTATATCACAATCTTGGTGATGTCGGTATTGGCACTGCTTACGTTGCTGACGATGTGGGGTGCTCCGGCAGATGGCTACGAACACGACAAAACAGATAAGCAATCGGCGTAGGCAGACGATATGCGTTCTACGATTTTGGGGTTACCTTGCGAGGGTAATCCCATTTTTTTGTCGCAAAAATCGATTTCAGCACCACTTTTGCATAGCATAGAGAAAAACTTTCAGATTGCTATGGTTAAAAAGACACTCTCTTTTGCACTGCCCGTGCTATTGTGTTTTGCTGTCGGCTGGCTCTCGTCGTTGATGCAACGTGAGGCGTTGGTAGAGTGGTATCCGACGCTGAATCTCTCGCCACTCAACCCTCCACCAATTGTGTTTCCGATAGCGTGGGGCATAATCTACCTCCTGATGGGCATAAGTTTGGGAGTGCTGCTTATGCGTGGCGATATGAGCGTAGTGCGGTTGTGGTTGGTGCAGTTGCTGGTGAATTTTCTGTGGAGCGTGATGTTCTTTGCACTGCGTTCTCCGCTGGCGGGTCTGATTACGCTGCTTATGCTGGATGTGTTGGTCTTTACCTATATAATATACGCAGCGGCTCGTAGCAGCATTGCAGCGTGGCTCTTTGCTCCATACTTTGTATGGTTGCTCTTTGCAACATATCTCAACGGCTATGTCTATCGCTTCAACTCCTCATCGGTTGAGGTGAGTAGGGCAACTGCGGCGACAACAGATAAGTTTACACCAAATAAAAGTCAAGTAGCTATGAACTATTCTATTCCACAACTTCGCTATGCCGACGACGCACTTATGCCGGCAATGAGTAGCGAAACCATTGAGTATCACTACGGTAAACATTTTCAGACCTATGTCGATAATCTCAATCGACTTGTTGTCGGCACTCCCTACGAGGGGATGAATGTCGAAAATATCGTGCGGCGAGCCGAGGAGGGGCCGCTCTTCAACAACGCTGCCCAAGTCTATAATCACGCCCTCTTTTTCGACGAACTGACACCTTCGCAAACGCCTATGCCACCGCGTTTGGAGCAGCGAATTGTTCGCGATTTTGGCTCGGTAGAGTCGTTCTGGGAACGCTTTTCGATGGCAGCAGCGTCGCTCTTCGGGTCGGGATGGACGTGGTTGGTCGAGGATAAGGATGGCGAGCTGTCGATAATCTCGACCTCGAATGCCGATACCCCTCTGCGATATGGCTATAACCCCCTGCTCACAATCGATGTTTGGGAGCACCCCTACTATATAGACTATCGTAATCGCCGGGCGGAGTTTATCAAAAATTTCCGCAATATTATTGATTGGGAGAGGGTGGATCGCCGCCTGAAAAAAGACGTTGTCTAACAAGGTGATTTCTTCGTTACGCTTGCCCTCAAAATGCTCACATACGCCGAGTATGCTCCGCTTTTTCGGGCTTCGCAAGTCTTGAAATCCCTCTTGTTATACAACGTCTGGGTTAGAGGTAAGGTGATTTCTGCGTTACGCTTGCCCTCAAAATGCTTTTGTGTTTTTAAGGTCAAATAAGGTCCAATAAAGTCGGATAAGGTTTTCTGTGCAGCGGCTATATAAATAGAGTTAGGGGGTATTAGGAGCGTTCGGGGCGTGTTTATCGCCTACCTTAAACTCCCAATACTCCCTAAACTCCCTATATTCCCTAAATTCTCTCTCGGGACGTCTCTACCGACCCAAGCGGTATGCTATCTTTTCGATAGTACATCTCGCTCGTAAGCCTCGATTTCGGCAATGTAGCTATCGCCGACTGCGACGTTATTACGCAGGCAGAACATATCCCACACGCTGCCCCAAGGCATACTTTTTGCCTCCTCCAATAGAGCAAGACGCTGGAAGAACTTACCCTCTGCCTCATATTTGCGGAGCAGCTCGATTGGCTCCAACAGTGCAACAAGCAGAGCCTTTTGGGTCGCACGCGAACCGATAACATAGGCACCGATGCGGTTGATACTGCCGTCGAAGAAGTCCAGACCGACGTGTACTTTGTTGAGTGCATCGCAGCGTACAATCTCCT
>JAZRCC010000077.1:0-1802 GCA_045635405.1 Alistipes sp. | reverse complement strand
TGATTATGGTGCGAGTGCGACCGTTGGCGTTGTCGTGGAGCAGTGAGTGTATCGCTTCGGTAACGCTTTGTAGGGCGGTGGCATTATCTCGATATGAGAGGTCGATGGTGTCGCTGTTGTTGGCAAATCCAATGGAGAAATTGCCGCACTCGCTGTCGTGCTCGGGTGTATGTGTACGCTCGTCGTGCGCGCACGCAAAAAGAGAGTCGAGGCTTTTAGCCTCGGCAGGGTGTGTCTCTATCTGCGAAAATGATAGCGCAAAAGCGACAAACAATGCCACATATTTACCCATCAACCTCATTGTACAGCAAGTCTATTTGCTATAAGTCTGCTTGCGACGATACAAACTGGTCACAAAGATAGCTTTTTATGTCGGAAAAAGCAAATGTATTGCAACAAAAGGGCTAAATTTAGTTGGGAGTGGGGTTTGAGGGGGTGGTTGGTTGACGAGGCTTAACCTTGCTTTGCTCGGTTTTGCCTCGTGACCGCGAGGCTTGGCTCACTTACTCCGCAAGCTGCGTACCGTTTCGCCTTGCCTCATGGCGCTATGAGAGTCAAAGCGGCAAAGAGTACGCACAAGAGTGCTTTTCATTTGGTGCAAGAGGCAGCTTATGCAAGCATAGCTACCTCTTATCCCAAATAACAAATGCCACCCGTGCGGGTGGCATTCTCTTCGCCTCTTTAACTCTCAGAGGTGTTGACGAGGCTTGACCTCGTGACCTCTTCCTTACCAAGGAAGTGCTCTACCACTGAGCTACAACAGCATTTTGCGCTAAAAGCGAGGCAAAAGTAGTATATTTTTTTTGTTTCACCAACTATTTTGGCGAAATTCTACAAAAATTTATCTTTTTCTCGGTTTCACCACCCCCTGAAATCGCTACAACAAACCCTATTCGAGGTCGATAACGACGACCGCATTTGGCTCCATCGTCACCTTGATATTTCCGTCGTGCATAGTGAGAGGAACCTCGGTAAAACAACGATACGAGTCGGTGATGTGAGCCATAACCATGCCCGAGCGACCCTCGTCCGTGGCAATCTTGACCCTCTTCGGAGTCACGACATTGTTGTCGTCGTTGTAGCGTGTTACCAAAATTCGCAACTTGCTATTGGTGCCACGAGCCGCAGTGACATACAGATCCTTATCCTTGGATGTCGCCTTGACCTGTGTGCCATACTCGGCCAAGCGACGCCACGCATAGAAGCTGTAGTAGGTCTTGGTAGGTCTTAGAGTAGGGTGGTCGAAGATACCAGTAAACTCGTGACCCGGGCTTGCGTCGTAGTACATCAAAATATCGATAGGGGAGTTTTGGCACGCCTGCATCGTTGCTGCAACATAGGCGGCACCCTTCTCTTTCCACATAACCTGCAGGCTATACTCGAATTTGTCGCTCCAGCTTTTGATGTAGTTCCACTCGTCGAGTATCGACTCCACATCTTTTAAGCCGTGCTTTTTGAATAGCGACTCGATATGCTCTGCGTGGGCAACCATAACCTCGGGGGAAGCCGAGTAAGCGTGCCACGAGAAGAAATCCATAGGAGCCTTTGTCTTGGCTACATGGGCCAAGAATTTATCGCCCCACTCCCTCTTGCCGGCCCACGCTGGACCACCAATCTTGATGCTTGGGAAGCACTTGCGCAGATGCTTCGAAACGACGGTATAGAAGTCGTAGTACTGCTCGGGTGTGCCGCCCCAGTTGCGAGGTGCGGTTTGCCAACTATCGACATCGAGGTCGGGCTCGTTCCATATCTCCCAGTAGCGGATATTCCAGTGGTGACCATCGGCCCAACCTTCGTTGTAG
>JAZRCC010000076.1:0-6491 GCA_045635405.1 Alistipes sp. | reverse complement strand
GCTATCGAGCGACGAGGAGGAGGGTGCGGAGGAGGAGAGTCACACCCCGAAGTGGGTCACTACGTTAGGGGCCATCTTCTCGGGCGAGATATTGGTGCGTGAGCGAATGAAGGGCGGCTACAACTATCTGCTCTACATCGCAATGTTGTATCTGGCAGGTATCGTTATCATCTTCTCGTCGCTCCACCTCGAAATCAAACGCAACCGCCTCGCCAAAGAGGTCGGCTTGTTGCGTGAAAAGTCGTGGCGAATGACCGAGGAGCGAAATGCCCGCACCTCGCACTCGGCAATAGTTAGCCGCATCAAGGAGCGAGGTCTCGATTTAGCAGACCCGCAAAAACCTATCACAATCGTAAAAGAGGAGGAGGTGCGATGAACGAACTCAAAAAGCGAATACAGGCAGATATCATCGGCCGTATGAAGTGGATTCATCTGGCATTGGTCATCATCACCTTCGTCATCTTCGGGCGATTGGTCTGGATTCAGTATGCCGACTCGACAATTGCCACCGTATCGGAGCGACTCCACAAGAGCATAATCACCAAACGCACCATACGTTCACGCCGTGGCTCGATACTATCACGCGATGGGGAGGTGTTGGCGACATCCATATTCCGCAACTCTATCGCCATCGACTTCGGTAGCGAGGGCTTCGACAATGCCGAGCGATTTGAGGATGAGGCGGACTCGCTGGCAAAGATGTTGGAACGCCACTTTGGGGTACGCAAAGCAAAAGATTACTTCACACAGATGCAGTCGTTGCAACGCTCGTCACGCAAGCAGATCAAGACGGGTGAAAAGACCGTTCGCTACTCGAAGGGCTTTTTCGAGGAGTTGTTCGGCATAAAAAATTGCGACTCGATAGCGAACGTATATACGACGAAACGTACCCACACCTCGACAAAACTATTTGGCGAGGTCGATGACAACGAGTGGGAGGTTCTTTCGACCTACCCGATACTCAACGGCTCGCTCGGCACGGTGATGCTGCGTGAGCGTACCGATTCGCGAATCTACCCACAGGGCAACCTTGCCCGCCGTATCATCGGACGCACCGACCGCAAAACGCCATACGGTATCGAGTATGCCTATCGTGACTCGTTGGCAGGCGAGGATGGCTACGATTGGGTGCAGTACGTTGCCCGCAACTTCTACGCCACCTACACCGACCGAGAGCATCGTCCGAAGGGTGCCGTAAATGGTATGGATATCGTCACTACGCTCGATATCGATGTTCAGGATGTTGCCGACAGAGCTCTGCGTGAATCGCTCGCCAAGCACGACGGCATTTGGGGTACGACCATCGTTATGGAGTGTGCGACGGGCGATATTTTGGCAATGGTCAATCTCGAACGTGGGTCTGATGGCGAGTACTTCGAGGGTAGAAACTACGCCATCGGAGGACGTATGGAGCCTGGCTCGACCATAAAACTTGCGACGACAATCACGCTGCTCGACGATGCAAAGATGCCCGCAACGAAGCGATACCACTCGGGGTTGGGTCGTACGGTAAAGGTTACGAAGTATAACAAAGTGCAGGACTCGCACCCTATCGGCAAGCAGACCAAGGGTCGTATTACGCTCGAAACGGCATTCGCCGAGTCGGCAAACGTCTATTTTGCCAAAGCGGTGGACGAGTACTACAAGGATAATCCGCAACGCTATGTCGATGCACTGAAACGTCTGCATCTCCACGAGCGTGTCGGTTTGGAGGAGTTTGGCAGCGTAACGCCTATGCTGCCATCGCCGAGCGACAAGACGAATTGGTTTGGCTCGACACTCTGTCTACTCTCGTTCGGATATGGTTTGGAGGTGACTCCACTCAACACCATAACGCTCTACAACGCCGTAGCCAATGGCGGACGTATGGTAGCACCACGCATTATCCAACGAATGGAGCGTGAGGGCGAGTGCGTAGCCGAAATCCCCGTACGAGAACTCTCACCACGAATCTGCTCCGATTCGACACTCCGCCTCGTTCGCCACTTTATGGAGCAGGCTGCCGAAGTGGGTACGGGAGCGGCAATCTTCGGCACCGACTTCCCATTCAAGGTGGGAATCAAGACCGGTACGGCAACCATCGCACAGGGTAAGAGTTACAAGGAGGGTTATCACCTCGGCTCGATGGTTACGTATATGCCAGCCGATGCACCTCGCTACACGATAATGACTGCGATATACAAACGCAAAGGCAAGGGTTCGGTCTTTGGTGTTGCGTTGGCGGGTCCCGTGCAACGTCGTGTGGCAGAGTTCCTCTACAATCGTGAGGAGGAGTGGGCAAAGAGCATAGATGAGCGAACGCATATCGAGACCACACGCCACATCAAAGGTGGCAATACGGCACATATCCGTCGTACGGCAGGCGAGATTGGTATCCGAGCACACTACGACCACCAAGGTGGTTGGGGCTCGACCACAATGGGACTCGACAAGGTCAGCATAAAGGCGATAGCCACCGAACGCAACGTGATGCCCGATGTTGTGGGTATGGGTCTGTCGGATGCACTCTTCTTGTTGGAGAGTCGTGGATTGAAGGTTACGTTCGAGGGCAAAGGCACCATCGTCGAGCAACATCCTAAACCAAACGAGAGTGTCAGCGAGGGTCAGCGTGTCGAGATACGGCTGTCGAACAATTTAGAGAAACCAAAGAGTAGAAGATGAAACTTTTAAGCGAAATAATAGCCTCTATCCACCCTTTGCAGGTGGTGGGCAATCTATCACATCAGGTCGCTATGCTGACCTACGACTCGCGTCAGGCAACGACTGACGGCTGCTTCTTTGCTATCGTAGGCACGCAGAGCGATGGCCATAACTATATCGACGCAGCCATTGCAGGAGGTTGCCGTGCTATCGTCTGCCAACACCTGCCCGAAACAGCGGTCGAGGGCGTAACATACGTCGTTGTCGAGGATAGCGAGGTGGCTATGGCGGCTATGGCTGCGGCATTCTACGACCACCCATCACACGATTTGAAGGTTGTGGGCGTAACGGGCACCAACGGCAAAACCACAATCGCCACACTGCTCTACGATTTGGTCAGGGCGTTGGGCTACGAGTGCGGACTTATCTCGACGGTGGTCTATAAGATTGGCGGACGTTGCGTGGAATCGACCCACACCACGCCCGATGCAATCCGCCTCAACAAGATGATGCGTGAGATGGTCGATGCAGGTTGCCAATACTGCTTTATGGAGTGTTCGTCGCACTCGATTGTGCAACACCGTATCGACTCGATAGAGTTCGACGGAGCACTCTTTACGAATATCACGCACGACCATTTGGACTATCATAAGACCTTTATCGAGTATATCCGTGCCAAAAAGCGACTCTTCGACCAGCTGCCGAGCGGAGCCTTTGCTATCAGCAATATCGACGACCGCAATGGCGAGGTTATGCTCCAAAACTGCAAGGCTCGACAGGTAAGGCTCGCCCTGCAACGCAATGCCGATCTGCACTGCCGCATCTTGGAGATGACTCCGCAGGCGATGTTGCTCGCCATCGGACACCACGAGGTGTGGGTAAATCTCGTAGGTCGTTTCAACGCCTACAACGTGCTGACGGTCTATGGCACAGCGTTGGAGTTGGGTTTCGATGAGATGGAGGTTTTGCAGGAACTCTCGATGTTGCACGCTGTAGAGGGTCGTTTCCAACAGATTGTGGCGGCGGACTCGACCACCGTTATTGTCGATTATGCCCACACCCCCGATGCTTTGGAGAATCTGCTGCGTACGGTCACGGAGCTCCGCCAGAAGGGGCAACGCATCACCGTAGTCTGCGGTTGCGGAGGCGAACGCGATGCTATGAAGCGTCCGAAGATGGCAGCCATAGCGGTAAAGTATGCCGAGATGTCGATATTCACATCCGACAACCCACGTTCGGAGAGCCCCGAAGCCATCCTCAACGATATGGAGCAGGGGGTATCGACTGCGGACAACTACCTGAAAATCGCCGACCGCGATACGGCAATCAAGACCGCCATAATGCTTTCGGCACCGGGCGATATCGTCGTCATCGCAGGCAAGGGTCACGAGCACTATCAGATTATCGGACGTGAGCGTCTGCCATTCAACGACAGCGAGTGTGCGGAACGCTACCTCACACTCTTTAACCGCAAATAAAAACTACAAGATATGTTACAAGCACTTTTTGAGTATCTACACAACAACTTCGACCTCCCCGGAACGGGACTCTTCCAATACCTCTCGTTTCGTGCGGTGGCGGCATTTATCCTCGCAATTATCATCCTCATCGCTATGGGTCAGCCCATCATCAAGATGTTGCGTCGCCAGAAGGTGGGTGAGACTATTCGCTCACTCGGCTTGGAGGGCGAAAAGTCGAAGGCGGGAACTCCTACGATGGGCGGCATACTGATTTTGGGAGCCATCCTGATACCGACACTTTTGGTCGGCAAACTCGACAACATCTATATTCAGTTGCTGCTGGTGACGACAATTTGGTGCGGCACGATAGGCTTTATCGACGACTATATTAAGGTCTTTCGCCACAACAAAGATGGTCTAAATGGCCGTTTGAAGATTGTCGGACAGGTCGGTTTGGGAATTATCGTCGGCTCGGTGATGTTCTTCTCGGAGGATGTCGTGGTGCGTCACCACTCGACTATCGCCCCACAAGAGCAGGTTGCCGAGGGCAATATCATCAGCTCGGTACACACGGTCGTCGTATCGAAAATCGACGAGAAGAGCACCGAGACAACCATTCCGTTCGTGAAAAACAACGAGTTCGACTACTCGTGGCTCACGGGTGGCAACCAGACCGCAGCGTGGGTGGTCTATATCATCATCGCCATATTCATCATTACCGCCGTGTCGAATGCAGCAAACCTCACGGATGGCATTGATGGTCTGCTGACGGGTGTATCGACCCCGATATTTGCTATACTCGCCATACTTGCCTATCTGTCGGGTAACGTCATCTACTCGGACTATCTCAACATAATGTACATCCCGAACAGCGGCGAGTTGGTCGTATTTGCCGCAGCCGTAATCGGTGCATTGTTGGGCTTTCTATGGTACAACTCGCAACCTGCATCGATTTTTATGGGCGATACGGGCTCGTTGGCCATAGGTGGAATTATCGCCGTTTTTGCACTCTGCATCCGCAAGGAGATGCTACTGCCGATTATGTGCGGAGTATTTGTTGCCGAGAGTTGTTCGGTAATTCTGCAACGCTACTACTTCAAATATACAAAACGTAAGTATGGCGAGGGTCGTCGCATATTCCGTATGTCGCCACTCCACCACCACTACCAGAAGGGCGGAATGGCTGACCCAAAAATTATGATACGATTTACGATTGTCTCGCTGTTGTTGGCGGCAATCAGTCTTGCAACTCTCAAAATTCGTTAAACGATGGCACACAAAGCAAAGAAAATTGTTGTACTTGGTGGCGGCATAAGCGGCTACGGCTCGGCTATTTTAGCACATCAAAAGGGTTTCGACACGTTCCTCACCGATGCGGGAGCGATAGCACCACTCTACCGCGAGCGATTGGAGGCTGCGGGTGTTCCCTACGAGCAGGGCGGCCACACCATAGAGCGAATTTTGGTTGCAGATTGCGTTGTCAAGTCGCCCGGTATTCCCGATACGGCACCTATCGTCAAGGCTCTGCGTGAGCAGGGTACGCCGATAATCTCCGAGATGGAGTTTGCTTATCCATACCTCGACAAAGCCCGCACAATCTGTATCACGGGCAGCAACGGTAAGACCACAACCACATCGCTCATCTACAAAATTTTGTGCGATGCGGGCTACTCGGTCGCTCTGGGTGGCAATATCGGCGAGTCGTTCGCTCGCTCCGTAGCCAAGGGCGGATACGATTGGTATGTGTTGGAGTTGAGTTCGTTCCAGCTCGATGGAATGTTCCGCTTCCGTGCCGATATTGCGGTGCTGATGAACGTCACACCCGACCACCTCGACCGCTACGACTACCAATTCGACAACTATCTGCGTTCGAAGATGCGTATCGTGCAGAACCAACGCACCACCGACGCATTTATCTTCTCTGCCGACGATAGGGAGATTGAACGAGGAATGGAGATGTGCCCCGCACGAGCTCGACTGCTACCATTTATGGCCCACTCGGCGATGGCTTCGGCGGCGGGCGATGCGTTTGCCGATGGCGACGGACAACTCACGGTAAGAGTTGGCAACCGTTCGCTGACAATCGACGCAAGCAAAATGAAAATCAAAGGATTACACAACTCATACAACGCTATGGCAGCAGCATTGGCAGCCCTAGCAGCCGATGTCGAGCCGACGGTTATCGAGCAGTCGATTTACGACTTTTCGCCTATCGAGCACCGCTTGGAGCCGGCAGGAGTAATCGATGGTGTGGAGTATATCAACGACTCGAAGGCTACGAATGTCGATTCGGTATGGTATGCCCTCGGAGCGATGACTCGTCGCACGATTTGGATTGCGGGCGGCACCGACAAGGGTAACGACTATGAGGTGCTAAAACCTCTCGTTCGC
>JAZRCC010000075.1:0-2907 GCA_045635405.1 Alistipes sp. | reverse complement strand
TTGCAAACATCTCACGGGTGTTTACAAGACCAATCTCCTTGAATGAAATCATAGTTTTGATGTTTTTTGTGTTATATATAAAATATAGTATGCTTTGAAATTCGTGCCAAAATTACTAAAAAATTTTGAACTTTTTACCTTTTAGCCTCTTAATCAATCAAATTGTATATAAAGGTGGTCAAAAGCAGCGTCGGACACACCCACTTCAACAGAAAGTGTAACACCACGTACAACCTTCTCTTACCGCCAATCTCGCGACGGAAAACGTCGTAGTCAAAGACCCACCCTGCGAATATTGCCGTGAGGAGTCCGCCCAACGGCATAAGCACATTTGCCGACAGCAAATCGAAGCCATCGAACAACATCGGCGAGTAGAGACACGCAAACGACAATGCGAGGCTCCACAACGAGACATACGTCGCTGCCGCCTGACGTTTTACGCCGTAGTTCTCCTGCAAAAACTGTGTCATCACCTCGTGGAACGATATGGTCGATGTGAGGGCTGCCAACGCTATCAGCAGGAAGAATATGCTCGACCACAATTGTGGCAACGGCATATCGCGAAAGACAAACGGCAGGGTCTCGAAAATCAGCGTAGGGCCAGCCGTAGGCTCCAACCCCTCGACACTGAATACCGCCGGGAATATCACCATACCCGACAATACGGCGACCAAAAAGGTCATCGATGCGACCATCACCGAGGTATTCACAAGGTTTGTCCCCTTCTTGAAATAGGAGCCGTAGGCAATCATACAGCCCAAGCCTATCGACAACGAGAAGAACGCCTGACCTATGCCGCTGATAATCGTATCGACCGACAGCACCTTATCCCAATCGGGCTTAAAGAGGAAGGCAAAGCCCTCCGCACTACCCGACATCATAACCGAGCGGCCAACCATCAGGAACAAAATCAGCAGCAGCACGGGCATCACAATCTTCGATATTCGCTCCAAGCCGCCCTGCACGCCCATCGCCACGACGAGGTGGGTTAGCACGACGAAGAGCACCGCATAGAACACCTCTTGCCACGATGCGGTAAAGCCCTCGAAGAATTGGTGCAAATCGACCCCCTCGGCATACAACGACCCATCTATCGACGCTACAAAGTATGCCAAAGACCAACCCGCAACGATGTAGTAAAATCCCGAAATGAGCGACGAGACCACCACACTGTTGTAGCCCAACCAACGCCACTTCGGCGAGAGTTGCTCATACGCCTTAACGGGATTTTTGCGGGTATGGGTGCCGACAGCAAACTCTGCCAACATCACCGGGATACCCACCACCACCATACTCAACAGATAGACCAAAATGAACGCACCACCGCCATTCTCGCCTGCAATATATGGAAATCGCCATATACTGCCCAAACCTATTGCCGAGCCTGCTGCCACAAATATGGCTCCAATCTTGCTATTGAAAGACTCCTTCATAAAAAACCTCTCTCACAATCGGACTGACGAAGCGTAACCACCTGCTTCGCCCACCCAATCACCATTAACCTTTATAACCTAACCTAATGCTGCCCCGAATATCGACGGCAGCAACATACTCCACTATCGACGGCTATGCAGCGTAACGGCTGCACTGCGGCACTTACCACCAAGTGGCGGTGCGAGCTTCTCGACACGGCACTCTATGTGCACAATCTGCGGAAAGCTCGCTTCGAGAGCCTCGATAATATTGAGAGCCACACGCTCGATAGTACGTTGCTTATGCTGCATCACACGATGCACAATCTCATATACGGTGAGGTAGTTCACAGTCGATTCGACCTCGTCATCCTCGCCCACCGTGCCGAGCATAGTATCAATCTCTACCCCGACAAGGAAGTGGCTTCCGGTCTGCTGCTCCAAGTCGTAGTGACCGTGGTAGGCGTGGAAGTCCATCCCCGTCAGCGAAATTCTGTACGTTGGCTCAACCATTACTCAACCGTTACGAGGTAGTAGTTCTTCTTTCCGCGTTGTACGAGCAGATACTTGCCGTTGATAAGGTCGTCGGCCGTAACCGCACGCATACCATCAGCAACCTTCTCCTTGTTGAGCGATACGCCACCGCCCTGCACCATCTTACGGCACTCGCCCTTCGATGGGAATATCTGTGTCTTCTCGGCACAGAGGTCGATAAACGAGCAACCGAGCTCCGCTGCCGACATCTTGAATTGAGGAACACCCTCGAAAACCTCCAACAGAGTCTTCTCGTCCAACGCACGGAGCGACTCGGCGGTCGATTGACCAAACAACATCTGCGACACCTCAACGGCACGCTCATACTCCGCAGCAGAGTGAATCATCGTGGTCACCTCCTGTGCCAAACGCTTCTGCAGCACGCGCAAGTGTGGGGCTGCATCGTGCTCGGCTACCAACGCCTCGATGGTCTCGCGATCCAACAGCGTGAAAATCTTGATATAACGCTTCGCATCCTCGTCGCTCACATTCAACCAGAACTGATAGAACTTATATGGCGAGGTGTAGCGTGCATCGAGCCATACGTTGCCACTCTCTGTCTTGCCGAACTTCGTACCATCGGCCTTGGTAATCAGCGGGCAGGTGATAGCAAACGCCTCCGCCTCCGAGCCCAACTTACGACGAATAAGCTCCGTACCCGTAGTGATATTACCCCACTGGTCGGCACCACCCAACTGAACTTTGCAGTTGAGCGTCTGGTAGAGGTGCAAAAAGTCGTAACCCTGCAAGAGTTGGTAGGTGAACTCGGTGAACGACATACCGTCGCCCTCGCCATTGAAACGCTTCTTGACCGACTCCTTCGCCATCATATAGTTTACGGTGATGCACTTGCCAATCTCACGAGCGAAGTCGAGGAACGAGAACTCCTTCATCCAATCGTAGTTGTTGACCAAAATAGCGGCATTCTCGGCATCGCTATCGAAGTCGATAAGGCGTGCCA
>JAZRCC010000074.1:0-2609 GCA_045635405.1 Alistipes sp. | reverse complement strand
CATGGCTACGATCCGACTTGGCTGTTTTGGTTAATGTTTGTGGCTCGCGCAATGTGACAGATATGTGTCTGAAGTATGATGTTGAGAAGATGGTAATGATTTCAACCGACAAGGCTGTGAATCCAACAAATATTATGGGTTGCACCAAACGTCTTGCCGAGATATATGTGCAGTCGTTGGGAACAGCGATGGCAAGTGGCAAAATCGAGGGTAAAACGAAGTTTGTGACTACCCGTTTCGGAAATGTTTTGGGCTCGAATGGCTCGGTAATTCCTCGTTTCCGCGAACAGATTATCAAGGGCGGTCCTGTAACGGTTACCCACCCCGATATCACTCGCTTCTTTATGACCATTCCGGAGGCTTGTCGATTGGTTATGGAGGCTGCGACGTTGAGCAACGGCAATCAGATTTTCGTCTTCGATATGGGTAAATCCGTAAAGATTGTCCATCTTGCCGAGCGAATGATTGAGTTGGCAGGCTTTACGGTTGGCGAGGAGATAAAGATTAAATTTACGGGTCTTCGTCCGGGCGAGAAGCTCTACGAGGAGGTGTTGTCGAATGCCGAAAACACCATCGAGACCGAACACGAGAAGATTAGAATCGCAAAAGTTCGTCAATATGACTATGCGGATGCCACGGCATCGGTTGAGCAGTTGAAGCAGTTGGCTCTCGACGTTAATATCATCGATATGGTCAAGTTGATGAAGGAGACCGTTCCCGAATTTAAGAGCAAGAACTCCCAATTCGAGATGTTTGACAAACAATAAAAACGCATCGCATTATGCCACAGATATCAGAACGAGCTTGTCTTATGCCGGCATCGCCAATTAGGCGACTTGCTCCGTTGGCTGCTGCCGCACGAGAGCGTGGCACTAAAATCTATTCGCTCAATATCGGACAGCCCGATATCGAGACCCCTATCGAGGGTTTGAACGCCATCAAAGAGATGGATCGCAAAATCTTGGAGTATAGTCCGAGTGATGGTTTTCTGTCGTTCCGCAAAAAGTTGGTCGGCTACTACGAGCAGTATCAGATTAAGCTCTCGCCCGACAACATAATCATCACATCGGGAGGCTCGGAGGCTGTTCTGTTTGCATTTATGTCGTGTCTTAATCCGGGTGACGAGATTATCGTTCCCGAGCCTGCGTATGCAAACTATATGGCATTCGCCATCTCGGCAGGTGCGGTAATTCGTCCGATAATATCGACCATCGACGACGGTTTTGCACTGCCATCGATTGAGAAGTTCGAGGAGTTAATCAACCCTCGAACACGAGGCATACTCATCTGCAACCCTAACAACCCTACGGGCTACCTCTACACTCGTGAGGAGATGAATCGTATTCGTGACCTTGTCAAGAAACACGACTTGTTCCTCTTCTCGGACGAGGTCTATCGCGAATTTATCTACACCGGCTCGCCCTACATCTCGGCGT
The DNA here is from genome assembly GCA_045635405.1 of Alistipes sp. Classification (GTDB taxonomy): domain Bacteria; phylum Bacteroidota; class Bacteroidia; order Bacteroidales; family Rikenellaceae; genus Alistipes. The sequence goes on along the minus strand of JAZRCC010000074.1, from coordinate 1,173 downwards.
TCCACTTGGAGGGTATCGAGCAGAATGTAGTATTGATTGACTCGGTATCGAAACGCTACTCGGAGTGCGGTATTCGCATCGGTGCTCTCATAACCCGCAATACGGCTCTGCGTGATGCGGTAATGAAGTTCTGTCAGGCACGATTGAGCCCGCCACTGTTGGGTCAGATTGTCGCAGAGGCATCGCTCGACGCACCTCGTTCGTATGCGATACATACCTACGAAAAATATATCGAACGACGCAACTGTCTTATCGACGGGCTCAACAAAATCGAGGGTGTCTATTCGCCTATTCCGATGGGTGCCTTCTATACGGTTGCACGTCTGCCAATTGACAATAGCGACCGCTTCTGTCGATGGTGCTTGGAGAGTTTCGAGTATGAGGGTGCTACGGTTATGTTGGCTCCTGCATCGGGCTTCTATTCGGACGAAAATTATGGTTATAACGAGGTGCGAATTGCATACATCCTCGAAAAAGAGGAGCTCAAAAAGGCATTAAAGATTCTTGAAAAGGCTTTGGAGGCATATCCTGGTCGCATAAATACGAAACAAGACAATGAGTAGAGCAGCACAAATCCTTTCCGATATTCTCAAATATACACTTTGGGAGAGCCCGCTACCCGACTATCTGCTTAACGAGGGTGGGGTTTCGGTCGAGGAGTGGCAAGCTGTTCACTCTCTGGCTCGACGTCAAGGAGTTAGTGCAATCGCATTCGAGGGTATGATGCGTGGTAAGGTTGCCCTTCCTCGTGCTATGAAGATGCGTTTTATCTCGACTACCGATAGTGTCGAGAAGGAGTACGACCGCAAGAAGCGAGCTCTGTTGAAGGTTGCTCGTTTGGGCAACGAGAACGGATTCAAACTGATGATTCTCAAAGGTTTGGGTCTATCGCTATCCTACCCGACCCCTCAACACCGCCCAAGCAGCGACAACGATATTTGGTTTTTTGGCCGCCAACGCGAGGCAGACAAACTGATTGCCGAGACATTTAATATAAGTATCAACGAGGGTCACCACCACCATACCGTATTCTACATCGATGGTGTGATGTTCGAAAACCACTACGACTTTGTCGAGCAACACTCGCGTCGCTCGGCTCGTATCAGGGAGCAACACCTCAAATCGCTATCGCAAAGCGGTACGGCAATCGAGCAGGAGATTGATGGCGTGAAG
>JAZRCC010000073.1:0-4463 GCA_045635405.1 Alistipes sp. | reverse complement strand
TACCGCCACGCCGTGCAGTACAACAACATCAACAAAGGCGTAGTGCGGGTGTTCAGCTACCTGCTCGGACAGCAGAGTTCGACCATCGGTCTGCTCTTTATGCCGTTGTGGGCATTGGAGGGCGATGCTGTGCTTGCCGAGACGCAGATGTCGTCGTTCGGTCGAGCCCTTCAACCATCATTCACGATAGCCTACCGAGCCAAAGCCGACCAACTGCTCACACGTCGCAACAACGACAAGTGGTTCTGTGGCTCGTATCGCGAACATATCCCCGACCACTACCAACTCGGCTATCAGATGGTAGCCTACGCCAACACGAAGTATGACGAGAATGTGTGGGATAAGGTGGTGCGATATGCCGTTCGCAACCCCTACGTCTTTGCAACAACCTATGTCGGGTTGAACAAATACTACAACACCTCGACAAACCAAATCTTCCGTGAGACCTTCACCGACCTCACGCAACATTGGGCAAAAGCAAATGCCGAAGAGGATACATCGACACGCATCGATACCGCCTCGCCGAAGTTTTACACCACCTACCGCTACCCTATGCCGTTGGACGAGGGTACGATTTTGGCGGTCAAGGAGTCGCTTGCGACAACCCCCGAATTGGTGACAATCGACCGCAAAACAGGTCGTGAGGAGCGGCTGTGCCACATCGGAGCCATATCGAGCCGCCCGACAATCCAAAACCGACGCATCTATTGGAGCGAGTATCGCCGAGGTGTGGTCTATCGCCAACGTGTAAATTCGCGACTCTGCTACAAGGATATCGACCGAGGTATAACCCGCACCGTGCCACGCTATCGCAATGTGCAGTTCCCGACCGCCATCGAGGGTAATGACTCGCTGGCGTGGGTAGAGTATCGCCCCAATGGAACGTACGCCATCGTGAAGGGTCGGCACCGTGGAGCGAGGGAGTTGGTCGTAATGCCCGACTCGGTGGAGTTGCACGGCTTGGCATACGACAACCGCACCCGCCGCCTCTACTTCATCGCCACCTCCGACAGCGGAATGTGGCTCGGAGCGTGTTGCGAAGCGGAGCACTCGTTCGAGCAACTTACAACGGGGGCATACATAACATTGAGCGACCTCTCGGCACGCGACGGCGTATTGTATTTCGGCTCTATCGAGTCGGGCAAGGACGAACTGCACTGCTACGATATCGCCACGCAACGCCAACGCCGCATCACAGCGTCACGCTACGGCTCGTTCTCGCCTACGGTGACCGCCGACAGCACCCTGCTGATGACAACCTACTCGAAGGATGGCTATATGGTCGCCACGCAGAGGCTCGATGAGCAGCAGATGGTCGATGTCGAGCCGTCACGGCTTCCGCACAACCGCCTAAACCCACATCGCAAAGAGTGGCACACCATAAACCTCGACACGGTACGCTTCACACCACGGGATAGCAGCCACATCGCTACGAAACATCGTCCACGCCGCTTCTCGAAGTTGTTGCATATGTTCAACATCCACTCGTGGGCTCCCGCATCGTACGACCCATTCGATTTGACGGATGGAATGTTCAACTTCAACCTCGGTGCTACCGTGATGTCGCAGAGTCTGTTGTCGAATACGGAGGGCTTCTTCACGTGGGCGTGGTCGCACGACGAGGGTCACTTTATCAAAGGAAAACTCCGCTACTACGGTCTGGGTGTGAATATCGGCATCGGGGCATCGTATGGCGGTACGCAGCAGATGTACACCGCCTACACCTACCAAAAGAACAAAAATGGCAAGTACGAACTCGTGTTCCCCGAGGAGCCTATCAAGGATAAGTACTACAACATCGAGGCGTCGTTGTCGTTGCCACTCTATTTGAGCAGCGGCCACTACACCCGCTACCTCGCCATAAGCACCATTTGGAACTACACCAACGGCTTGGTGGCGAAGGTCGATGAGTTGAAGTACTCGAACGGCACACTATCGAACCTCGCCAAGATTGGCTACCGCGAGGGTATACACTTCTTGCAGGCGGGCATTGCCTACCAATGTACCGAGCGGTTGGCACATCGCGACTTTGCACCACGCTACGGCTACGGCTTTGCCTTCAACTATGCACTCAACCCCGCAAGTCGCGACTTCGGGCGACTATTGGCACTCTATGCACACTGCTATCTGCCTGGTATTGTCCGTCCTCACTCGGTGCGACTGCGAGCCCTGTTCCAGACCTCGGTGGGAGGTTTCGAGTCGCCACTGCTCGCCACGAATATGTCGTTCAAGTCGTCGCAACTGCTGCCACACGGCTTCTCGGTTGCCGAGGTGAACAACAACAACTACTTCGCTACGTCGGCATCCTATCAGTTGCCGCTCTGCTATCCCGAGGGTGGTATCCCGACGTGGTTGTACTTCAAACGCATCCGCCTCAACGTGGGCTTCGACTATGCGACCTTCAACGAGCAGTACTTTGCCGTATCGTCGCCACAGAGTGCGGGAGGCTACATACCGATACGAGCCTATCGACAGATAACGGCACAGATGGGCTCACGACAGGTGACTACCCAACTGCGACGGGTGCATCGCTTCGCATACGGCTTCGATTTGACCTTCGATGTCAATCTGTTCCGTATGCCGCAAGCCGCCACAAGTTCGTTCACGATTTCGCTCTATCGCCCCGTAGGTAAGAGCGGTGTGTTTGTGTCGGCGGGCGTAGGTTTGCCGTTTTAACGTGATAAAAATGTAAGAAGAGATATGAGAGCAAAGAGAAACAAGATTATCCGCGTGATGTGGATTGCAGTGTTGATACCTATCGGAGCTATCGCCCTGCTGATTGCATTGACCGCCGCAGGGTGCTTCGGGCGTATGCCGTCGTTCGAGGAGTTGGAGAACCCAAAGAGCAACCTTGCGACCGAAATCTATGCAGCCAATGGCGAGAGCATAGGTAGCTACTTTATCCAAAACCGCTCGTATGTGCAGTACGAGGAGATGTTCCCACAGGATAGCACCGCTTGGTTGGAGATTGACGGAGAGCGACTCTCGCCACTCGCCGCAGCACTTATCGCAACCGAGGATGTGCGATTTTATGACCACTCGGGTATCGACTACCGCTCGTTGGCCCGTGTCGGCATCAAGACCCTGCTGTTGCAACGCCGCAGTCAGGGTGGTGGCTCGACAATCACACAGCAGTTGGCAAAGAACCTCTTCCCTCGTGAGCCGGGCCCATCGTCGTCGATAGGTCGTGCGGCGAAACTCATATCGTCGAAGCTCAAAGAGTGGATTACCGCCGTGAAGTTGGAGTACAACTACACCAAGGAGGAGATTGTGGCGATGTATCTCAATACGGTGGCATACGGCTCGAACGCCTACGGCATAAAGTCGGCAGCCGCCACATTCTTTGGCAAGACTCCCGACTGTCTGTCGTTGCAGGAAGCTGCGATGTTGGTCGGCGTGGTCAATGCTCCGACCCGCTACTCGCCCGTACGCAACCCCGAGAGGGCTCTCGAACGTCGAAATCTCGTTCTGCGACGCATCTGCGAGGCGGGTGCCATATCGCAGGAGGTGTGCGACTCGATTGCGGCACTGCCGATAGTGTTGAACTTCCGCCCCGTATCGCACAACTTCGGCGAGGCGACCTACTTCCGCGAGATGTTACGTCTGGTGATGACCGCCCGTGAGCCGAAGCGTCGCAACTTCTACAATAAGTGGGACTACGAGCAGGCTCTGCGTGAGTATGAGCAGAATCCGCTCGTCGGTTGGTGTCACAAGAACTTCAAGGCGGACGGCACTCCATACGACATCTACCGTGATGGTCTGAAAATCTACACCACCATCGACGCTACTATGCAGCGTGATGCCGAGGCGGCTCTGCTCAAACAGATGCGTGATGTCATCCAGCCAGCAATGGACGCGCAGGTCAAGAGCAGCGGCAAACTCTTCAACGATATGACCCCCGAGGAGGTCGAGGAGATTATCCGCTCGGCAATTCGCCAATCCGATCGCTTCCGCCAGATGAAGGAGGCGGGCGTTGGCGAGAAGGATATCATCGCAGCATTCGACCGCAAGGCGAAGATGAAGGTCTTTACATACAAGGGCGAACGCGACACGCTGATGACCCCTCGCGACTCGATACTCCACCACAAACGCATTATGCGTGCAAGTTTCGTGGCGATTGAGCCGCAGACCGGACACATCAAGGCCTATGTCGGTGGCCCATCGTTCCAATACTTCAAGTACGATATGGCTCGTCAGGGCAAGCGACAAATCGGCTCGACCGTCAAGCCGTTTATCTACACCTTTGCAATCGACCACCTCGGCATGTCGCCTTGCACGATGGTGCCAAACCTTCCCGTGACAATCGAGACCGCCATCGGTACGGCGTGGTCGCCAAAGGAGGCGGGCAATGTCGAGTACGACGGCGTGCTGCACCCACTGCGTTGGGGCTTGGCTTTGAGCCGCAACAACTACTCGGCGTGGATTATGAAGCAGGCGGGAGATAGTGAGAAAGATATATTTGC
>JAZRCC010000072.1:0-6753 GCA_045635405.1 Alistipes sp. | reverse complement strand
GCTGATGCCGATAGGGATGTCGCCTTTGAGAACTACGCCCCGCGAATGGGCATAGTCACGCCCCTCGCGAAGTTGTTTGTCGAGGTGGTACTGCACGAAGCAGTGGAAGAGTATAGCGTTGGGGTGGGCATCGATAAAGCGTTGTGGGTTGATATCGGCATACGTTGCATACTCGCCCCACTGCGAGAAGTCGGCACTACCCCTCTCGTCACGCAGTGTGCAGTAGATGGAGTAGGGGAGTAACCACGAGCGGTTTTTGGCAACGAATTGCTGAAACTCTTGGTGTCCGTGCAGTTCGAGATAGTCCTGCTTGAAGATGGCACGCAGATACTCTACTTTGGTACGGTTTACAGCCTCGTAATCGATATCGGCAAGGGCGTTGAGTTGGCGTTTTATGCCGTTCAGACGCGACATTCGGCGACGGTAACGCAACCTGCCGACAGCCTCCAAACGGATATATTGCGGATGGAGTGCAAACGACGAACAGGCGTTGTAGGGGTACGAATCACGCTGTGTGCCGGTCATCGTCGTATCGTTTATCGGGAGTATCTGTATTATCGACTGCCCCGTGCGAGCAGCCCAATCGACGAGCAGTTTCAGGTCGTAGAAGTCGCCCACGCCGCAACTCTCGTTCGAGCGGAGCGAAAAGAGCGGTATCGCTGTACCTGCTCCACGCCACGGTTGTCGCTCTCCAAATCGTGGTCGCAGACCATCGACAATCGTGCAATCGGCCGCATCGTCGAGGTCGATGAGGTGTTCGTCGCCTCGCTCCCACTCCTGCGGTGCGTAGGTCTCGGCATCGACAATCACAAACTTGAATGAGAATTGGCGTGGCAATGCAGCCTTGTCGAGTGTAACGCTCCATCGTGGGAATTCGCCATCGTGCATCGTTACACCATCTTCGCTTATCCAATTGCCCAGAGCCTCGCCATCGCCAACGAGCAATACGTGTTGTGCGGGTGTCAGACCCGGAATCTCGGCACAGATGGTTACGCTATTTGCCGTAGGCAGAGCCATTTCGTTGCGGTTGGAACGGCGGAGTATGCCGTCGCAAAACATCGAGGAGTAGAGTGCATTATCTGCAGGGATATCTCGCCAATGGGTGTGGATATCGACAACGGCAACCCCCTTGTAAACGGCGTGGTGATGGGGTTTTCCCCACTCTCGACGAGCAACCTGCCCGTTGCAACGGTGCTCAAAGCGGTAGGTGATGCTTGGGAGTTCGCTATCGACAGAGCAGTGCCAAGCGTCGTCGGCCCACCTCATAGCGATGGCTTGCGGGTGGCTCCCCTCGGTAATGAGATAGAGCTCCTCGCCAAATGCGGTGCGATACTCGACGTTGATGTTGAATCGTGTCACGGCGTTATCCTCCCCATTGCAAAGCGTGCTACATCCACTTCTTGTAGCGGAAGTATCCAATCGTAAGTGCCGAAGCCAAAATCATCAGGAACAAGGCGAAGATATATCCCACAGGGATGGTCCAGCCGTTAGGCAACGTATATATCCATTCGAGTTCGGGCATAAAACGGAAGTTCATACCGTAGATACTTGCCACGAGTGTCGCAGGGAGGAAGATTACCGCTGCAATCGAGAAAATCTTTACCACTTCGTTCTGCTCGATGTTGATAAGGCCGAGCGTTGCATCCTGGATATAGTCGAGACGCTGGAATGTGAAGTCGGTGTGCGAAATGAGCGAATTAACGTGCTTAATCATCAACTGCAATCGTGGGTAGATATCGTTAGGGAAACGCTCCGAGCGGAGAATACCCGACAAGATACGCTGGCGGTCGAAGATGTTCTCACGCAAGACCATCGTACGCTCCTGCAAGGTGTTGATACGGTGGATGACCTCCTTGTCGATGGTTGTTTCGCGGTTGATATCCTTGCTCAATGTGCTAACTTGGCGACCCACCAACTCGACAAGGTCGGCGTCGAAGTCGATACGCACCTCCAACAGCGAGATGAGGATGTGGTAACCGGTCGAGTAACTGCGATAGTTCATTTGCAGACGCTTCTCTGCCTCGCGGAATGTTCGCATCTCGGCATTACGCACCGATACAAGCACACCCTCGTTCGAGAGTATGAACGATACGGGCTCAACCTCGAAACCCTCGCAACCAATCGGCACGAAGAAGTTGCTGTTCGAGACGATTGCATTCTCGCTCTCGGAGTACTTCGAGGTCGATTCAATCTCCTCGACCTGCTGACGGGTCTGTAACCCAATCTCCATAAATGCCTCGACAGCCTTCTGCTCCTTGATGGATGGCTGCATCATATCAATCCAGAGGATATCGTCGTAGCCGAGGTCGTCGAACAGAGCAACGTCGGCATTGCGGATAATTTTGTTGTATTGTTTCAGATAAATCGTAATCATCGTTTGGCTCCTTTGCAAAAATCAGGGGTGAATACTCTGTTATATTTACTGCACCTTTCGCAACCCTTGCCGGCTGCCTATTCCCTTCAACCCGGATTGACTTTGGGTCGAATTTTCAACCCATAGTCCCAAAACTTTTTTAACGATTTATGTTTCTGTGCATCAAATAGATAGTCTATGTTTTGAGTGAGGTACTCGTAGGCATACGGACGGTCGGCATAGCGGCTGTCGAGTATCGCCTCGTAGGTGTGTTCGATGCCGAACGTCAGAGCCTCCTCCAAGCGGTCGTGCCACTCGTATGACAACCCTTTGCGGGCCACCCACACGGCAAACGTAAATGGTAGCGACGTAGCACGTTGCCACTCCTCGCCGAGGTCGTACGCATAGGCGAACTTGCCCTCCGCATCGAAGACCTTGTCGCCGATAAGCAGGAACGCATCCTCTGCCGTAGGTTTGTCGAGGATTGCGTATTGGTCGAGCAGCATAAATTCGGGAGCGATTTTCCAGAGGTGTTGGGCGAGGTATCCGACCAACTGAACCGATGTTCGCGAGTGCGAATCGAGCCAGATGCGACGCACCTTCTCGATAGGCGAGTTGCTCACGACAACCACCGTGCGAACTCTGCCGCAACACCCTATGCAGTAGTCCGATACGATGTCGGCATCACGCAACGCAGGCACCTCTGCCGACGACACGAGGGCGATGTCGGCATTGCCGTTTTTGAAGTTTTCGATAGTCTGGGCTGGGGGTGTGAGCAGTAGGCCGACCTCTGCTGGGAGGGTCTGCTTAATGCCATAGATGAATGGTATCGTATTGAGATACGATATAGCTGCTATTTTTGGATAAATAACCATCGTCCATATACCATTCGTATTAGTTTGACTCCCGTGTTGAGGCACGCTCTCCCATTGGGGAAACGCCCCTTTATCAGTCGCAAATATAGTAATCTTTTTGCAATCGCAGTGCCGAAAGCCGATTTTTTTTCGCATCTGCGAGTTTTTTATGAAAAAAGTTAAATTTTTTAATTAATAAAATTAAGACCTTAATGAGTCGAAAAACACCCCTTTGTGGTTTCGATTTATCACTTTTTACCACTTAAAAATAACAATTTGAAAGTTGATAGTATCGCAAAAAGGGCCGCGAAGTTTCTAAAAAATTTTGTAATATCGAAAATTCTTCATAACTTGCCGTCCGAATGTCGTTGAAAAGTCGCTTAAAGTCGCTTTTTGTGGCACGTTTCGACAAAATCACGCAGAGAATTTAATTAATAAATTGTAATTAACTTAATAACATTTCCACTATGAAGAGATTTAGACTTCTTTTGGCTTGTGCGGCAATGTTCGCATTGATTATGCCGTTCACCGCTTGTACGGATGATCAGGCTTCTGACGTTAAGAAACCTACCGTTTCGCTCGAAGTTGGCGAGGCTGGTCCGGGTTCGGTATCGTTCGTTGTTTCGACTTCGAACGCAACTACCGCTTACTATTGGGTTTATCCTGCTGACGTAGTTGTTGAGCAGTGGGAGATTGCTGATGGTACCAGCGTAGATTGTGGTAAGGATTCGACCGTTAAGGCGGTAGAGGTTACCGTTTCGTCGCTCGAACCTGGCAAAGAGTACAAGGTTTATGCAGTTGCTCGCAACTTCCTCTACTCCGAGATGGCAGAGCCTGTCGTAGTTGTTCCTGGTGCTTATGCAGCAGTTCCTGCGGCTTCGTTCGCTATTGAGTCGTTTACCGAGTCGTCGATTGTAGCAAAGGTTACCACCGCAAACGTAGATAAGGCTTCGATTATCGCCGTACCAAAGTACACCGAAGTATCGGCTGCCAAGATTTTCGAGCAGGGTGTGGCTTTGGCTGTTGACCAGCTCAATCAGGAGGTTAGCGTAACTATCGAAGACCTCGCCGACAACGCTACCTACGACGTATATCTTGCTGCTGCTTTGGGCGATGTAGTTGTTGTTAAGGGCCCAGAGGTTGTAACTCTTCCAGAGGCTGCTCTCAAAGAGGTTACTATTGAGGCTTTGACCGCTGCATCGATTATGACCCCTGCTCATCACGGTATCCCTGGTGTATATTGGCTCCAAATGATGGACGATGTAAATTGGTCTTGCAATGTTTCGATGATGTTCATCGATATGCAGAATCCTGATGGCTATTTGAGCAACGGCTTCTTCCCTGTAAACACTTCGGGCGATTACGATCCAACAATGGGCACCCCTTCGTCGGAGGATTTGGTACTCCTTTCGAACCCTGGTTATACCGCTATCTATGGTGAGTTCGGTGGTAAAGAGCTCGAATTGTTCCCTGTTGTAGGTCAGGACCCAGAGATGTTTGGTGTATCGGTTCAGACCCTTATGCCAACCGAGAACAACAACTATGTTGCGTTTATGTTGCTCTGCAAGACCGATGCTGAACCTTCTGTAACAAAGGCTTCGCACGTAGTTATGGGTACATTTATGGGCCCAATCGAGGGCTATGCAGTTGGCGGTGGTGCAGGTATGACAACCGAGCGTGAGTTGGAGTACTCGCAGTTCACAATGAGCAGCGAGGGCAAGCAGGTTACCGTTACTTTCAACGGCGGTAGCTCGACCACTTGCTGGATCTTCAACACCGAGTCGGGTGTTCTCTGCCCAGAGGTTGGTACTTGGTATCAGTACTCTATCGACGCAGGCACTTTGAGCCCAGAGTCGTACTACTTCGAGGTAGGTGGCCCTAACGAGGAGTGGATGTTCTATATGACCGCTGGTGGCGTTCGCGTTAAGAAGGAGAGCGACACTGTATATTGGTTCTATGTTGACGGTCTGACCGGTGAGATGACTTCGCCACAGCAGATGACCTGCACATTCACCGATAGCGGTGCTTGGAAACCTACATTGGTAAACAACTAATTAGGTTAGATATATAAGGTGTTCGGGGCAGAGTTCTCTCTGCTCCGAATTTTTTTTGGTTTTGCTGCTTGCGGCAACGGCTTCGCCGAGAAGGTCAGGTAAGGTCTTTTAAGGTCGAGTAAAGTCAAGTAAGGTTTTTTCTTTGCCGTGGTCGCTTGTCGCCCGTGTCTGCTCTCCCTAACCTCCCTAAATTCCTTAAATTCCCTAATCTCCCTTCCCACCGTTGTGGCCGCTCTCCAAAAAAACCGAGAGGCCATCACCTTAAAAAGTGACAGCCTCTCATCTTATCGGTGAGTGTTGCCGATTAGCAGCAACCGCCCTTGCAGCCCTCGTCCGAGCACTCGCCATCGCCGCAGTGGCAGTCGTGGTCGCAACCGCACGAGCAGCCGCCCTGTGCTGCCAAATCCTCTGGGGTTACGTCGCGTACCGATACAACCTCTACGTCGAAGTTCAACGTCTTGCCCGCCATAGGGTGGTTGAAGTCCATTACGACAACCTCCTCCTTAACCTCGCGGATAATGCCGTTCATACGCTGACCCTCGGCATTTGCCATCGGAACGATATTGCCCTCGAAGAGAATCTCCTCGGCAATCTTGCCATCCATCATAAATACCGTCTTTGGCAACTCGATGATAGCCTCCGCGATAATCTCGCCATAGCCATCCTTTGGCTCCAACGTGAACGAAACCTTATCGCCCGGCTCCTTGCCAAGCACTGCACCCTCAAACTTTGGGAGGAGCATACCTGTGCCACAGATAAATTCGAGTGGCTGACCCTCTGGGTTGCGGTCTGCAATCTCACCATCTACGGTAAGAACATAGTTTACCGCTACCATCTTTGAATTTTCGACTTTCATAATTTTTTACCTTAATTTATGTTTGTGTTATACCTTACTCTTTGTTTTCCAAATTATCGCCCTGCTTTATGGGGCAAAATTATGAAAATTATATTGCTTTTTACATTCCCTCCAAACCTCCCTTTGGAAAATGGAGGCTTAATTGGTGGGGTTAATTTAGGTCTTGCGATTATGTTTATTAAAATACCTTACGCTCTGTGTTTTTTGAATAAACGGATTAGGGGAGAATATATTGTTATCTCATCTACTCCTCGTTTTTCGCTACGAGATTTCTATCGCCAAAGCCGTTGTCGATTTTCGACACATAAGGGAAGAACTTCGATACGCCGACCCACTCCAATGGCAATACCGCCTGCTCGCGTGAGTATGGGTGCGACCACTCGCCGGCCAACTCCGCAACGGTATGAGGTGCGTTGGCAACTACGTTGTCCGCCTCGCCACCGATAGCCTCTGCCTCGCGTTTGATAGCGACCAGAGCCTCGATAAAGCGATCCATCTCCTCCTTCGACTCCGACTCGGTAGGCTCGACCATCAACGTCTCGTGTATAGGGAACGAGAGCGTAGGTGCGTGGAAACCGTAGTCCATCAATCGGTGAGCCACATCGCCACAATCTACGCCATAGTCACGCTTGAACG
>JAZRCC010000071.1:0-3589 GCA_045635405.1 Alistipes sp. | reverse complement strand
TCACATACGTCGAGTATGCTCCGCTTTTTCACTCTTCGCAAGCCTTGAAATCTCGCTTGTTATACAACTTCTTGGCGCAAGAGGACTCGGCGTTTTGCCGCTTTGCGGCAACGGCTATCGCCGAAAAAAGGTCAAATAAGGTCGAGTAAAGTCGATTAAGGTTTTTTGCCTTTGGCCCCTCTCCCTAAACTCCCTAAATTCCCTAACTTTCCTATCACGGCACCACCTAACACAAAAGCGGCCCTCCGAAAATCTCGGAGAGCCGCTCATACTATGGTTAAGCGGTGTTACTCGCTCAACTTTGTCCAATATACACTCTTTGAGAAAGGGCCCAAGTAGCCACGTACACGAAGAGTCTTTTCATCTTTGAAGGTGACAACCACACGGTAAACGTCGCCCTTCGTAGGGTCGTAGATTTTACCGTTTTTCCACTCGCCATCCTCGTAGCTGACACTCTCGATAAGTACGATTTCGCCCGATGGCACGTTTCGTTTTGCCGGGTCGGGGTTTTTGAGGTCAGTACGCAAAGAGCCATCCTCGTTGTACTGTTTCTCGACCCAAATGACTTGTGCCTTGTAGGTATTGTCCGCATTTTTAGAGATGCGTACCTTCGACACTGCTCCATCTTTCACTGCTTTGTAGACACCCAAAATCGAGTCACCCTCGTTTGGGGAGGCATTTGCTACGGTTGCACTCAAAGCAAAAAATAGTGCGACCATAGACATCAGAAATTTTTTCATTTGACAAAATTTTATTAAATTTGGCACTGCAATAGTAGTTAAAATTTTGTAAAAAATTGCATAATTAATATTTATATGTCAAAATTGATACTTTTTATGTCATTACTATCTCTTTTTGGATGTTGCCGTAAGGGTGCGACGACCTATCTACAGGATAAAATTACGGCACGCGATGGCTCGACCATCACTCTGACTTTTTATGCACACGCATCGTTGGGCATCGAGCATCAGGGTCGCCAATTCTATATCGACCCCGTAGGCGAAGCTATCGATTGGCAGAGCCAACCAAAGGCGGATGCGGTGCTGATTACCCACTCGCATTACGACCACTTGGAGTTGCCGACTGTCGAGTTGTTGGCAAAGTCCGACTGTGCGATTATTTGCGATAAGACTTCGGCAGAGAGCTTCGATCACGACTGCACGACGATGGTGCCGGGTGCGATTGCACAACCTTTCGAGGATGTAGAGATACGGGCGGTTGCAGCCTATAATATCAGCGAGGGTCATACCGATTTTCACCCACAGAGCCGTGAGGATTGCGGATATGTCATCACTTTGGGCGGTACGTCAATCTATGTGCCGGGCGATACGGAGGATAACGAAGATGTTGTATCGCAACGTGATATAGATGTGCTATTCCTGCCTGTAAATCAGCCATATACAATGACCGTTGAGCAGGCTGTGAGGGTTGTTAAAGCGATTAAGCCGACAATCTTCTACCCATACCACTATGGCCAGGTCGAGGAGAAGACCGATATCGATGCACTTGTTGCTGCGTTGGAGGGCGTTTGCGAAGTGCGTGTCCGTCCAATGGAGTAGTCGAGGTGTGTTCCAATAAAAAAAAGTTGCTGAAAATTTTCAGCAACTTTTTTGTTTGTTATCTCGTAACCTATTTTGCAGCACGCTTGCGGTCCACCTCGTTGAGCAAGATTTTACGCAGACGCATAGCCTTTGGCGTCACCTCTACATACTCATCCTCTTTGATATACTCCAACGCCTCCTCCAACGAGAAGATTTTCGGTGGAACAATCACCGCCTTGTCGTCCGAGCCCGAAGCACGCATATTTGTGAGCTGCTTTGCCTTTGTGACATTTACCGTGATATCGTTGCTGCGGGTATGCTCGCCGATGACCTGACCCATATATACATCCTCCATAGGCGAGATAAAGAAGCGACCTCGGTCTTGGAGTTTGTCGATTGAGTAGGCATAAGCCGTACCGCTCTCCGATGCGATAATCGAGCCATTCGTACGCATCTCGATAGGCCCGACATAAGGCACAAATCCTTTCAGACGGTGCGACATAATCGCCTCTCCGGCAGTTGCGGTAAGCATATTCGAACGCAAACCGATAATGCCTCGCGACGGGATATCGAACTCCAAACGTGTGCGACCATTTGACGACTCCATATTTGTCAGCGTACCTTTGCGTTTGGTCGAGAGCTCGATTACGGTACCCGCAACCTCGTCGGGACAATCGATGGTCATCTCCTCGATAGGCTCGCACTTCTGTCCGTCAATCTCTTTGATGATAACCTTTGGCTGTCCAACCTGCAACTCGTACCCCTCGCGACGCATAGTCTCGACGAGTACCGACAGGTGAAGCACGCCACGGCCATAGACGATAAACGAATCGGCATTTACGCCCGGCTCAACTCGCAATGCAAGATTCTTTTCCAACTCGTGGTCAAGACGCTCTTTGATGTGGCGCGATGTGACATATTTACCATCTTTGCCAAAGAATGGCGAGTTGTTGATTGTAAACAACATCGACATCGTAGGCTCGTCAATCTTGATAGGTGGCAGTGGCTCCGGATTTTCGGCGTCGCAAATCGTGTCGCCAATCTCGAAGCCTTCGATGCCGATTAGGGCACATATTTCGCCACACTTAACCTCTTCGACTTTGCTTTTGCCCAGACCGTCGAAAACCATCAAGTCCTTGATGCGGCACTTGGTCTGACCTACGCCATCGCGTTTGGCAAGTGTGATTGTCTCGCCTGCGTGGAGCACTCCGCGAGATACTTTGCCGACAGCGATACGACCAACGTAAGATGAGTATTCGAGCGATGTAATCAACATCTGCACCGAGCCCTCCTTCTCCTCGGGAGCGGGAATTTCGTCGATAATTGCGTCGAGCAACGGCTGTATCGAGTCGGTACGCTCGGTGGCTTTGTGCGACATCCATCCCTGCTTTGCCGAGCCGTATATGGTCTTGTAGTCGAGCTGCTCCTCGGTCGCATCGAGCGTAAACATCAGGTCGAACACCTGTTCATTGACAACCTCGGGGCGGCAATTGGGCTTATCAACCTTGTTGATGACAACGATAGGCTTCTTGCCGAGTGCCAACGCCTTTTGCAGCACGAAGCGGGTCTGTGGCATCGTTCCCTCGAATGCATCAACCAGCAACAGAACACCGTCGCACATATTCAACACACGCTCAACCTCGCCACCGAAATCGGCGTGACCCGGAGTGTCGATAATGTTGATTTTGTAGTCTTTGTATATTACCGATACGTTTTTCGAAAGAATCGTAATACCTCGTTCGCGTTCGAGGTCGTTGTTGTCCAAGACAAGCTCGCCACTCTTCGATGGCTCACGCAGGAGGTTTCCTGCCATTATCATCTTATCGACCAACGTCGTTTTTCCGTGGTCGACGTGGGCGATAATTGCGATATTGCGTATATTTTGCATACTATAAACCAATTAGGTGTGGCAAAGGTAATAATTATAAATGAAAATTATTACTTTTGCAGTGCAATAACAGTGTAGTTTTTTGAACTTTATTGAGAAATACGCCATTTTTTGTCTATGATAAAAGTTACCGACCATAGCACTATATATATTGGTAATG
>JAZRCC010000070.1:0-4045 GCA_045635405.1 Alistipes sp. | reverse complement strand
CTACGCCCTGGTCACGACAGAAGAACTCCAACGCATTAGCGATGTCGGCTGCCTTGTCGCTCTCGGGGAATACACGGTCGCCACGCTCGGTTTTGAGTTTCACGCCCATACGCTCGAAGAAACGCATCGTAGCACGATTCGAGAACTCGGCAAAGGCTATGCGTGCAAAATCGACATTCGTGCGAACATTCTGCTCGAACGCCTCCACATCGCGGGCATTTGTCACATTGCAACGACCTTTACCCGAAATACGAATCTTGCGGGCTGGCTTCTCCATCTTTTCGAGCAATAACACTCGTGCACCATTGCGTGCTGCGGTTCCTGCCGCCATCATACCTGCGGCACCACCACCGATGACAACAACATCGTAGGGCTGTTGTACCTCTAACTTTTCGTAAATATCCTCCATAATTATGGCAAAGGTAGTAAAAATTGCGATACGGTTTACCAAAGTTGCACGTATTTGAAAATATTTCTCCTATATTTGCTCTATAAAATTGTGTAAAAGATGATTAAGAACGTAGTTTTCGACCTTGCGGGTGTGGTTTTTGACCGTAACGACCAGAGTTGCCCGCGTGAGATTATCGAATTTTTCAACTTTGTTCATACGGGCGAGCCGTTGCCAAAATTCTGGAACGACTACGATAGGGGAGTTGTCGAGGCGGAGTGGGTCGCCACGCAACTTGCCGAGCTGCGACAGTGCGATATGCTGACCGTAAAGCGGATGATGTTGTCGGCGATAGAGTATCAGCAGGAGATTGCCGAGACCCGCAGCCTGATTATCGATTTGAAAGCGGCGGGCTACCACCTCTATGTTTTGTCGAATATGTCAAAAGATTATATCGATTATCTTCGCCAGAAGGATATCTATCGATACTTCGAGGGCGATGTTGTGTCGTGCGAAACCCACACAACCAAACCCGAACGCGAGATTTATGCGACGCTGCTCGAACGCTTTGCATTGAGGGCGGAGGAGACTCTGTTTATGGATGACCGCCGCGAGAATGTCGATGCAGCAATCGCCTGTGGCATCAACGGCTTCTACTTCCAACGCCTAAACCCCGCCGAAAGCTGCGACCAACTCCGCAAACTGCTGCTGAAATAGTGGAATACATAATATATTTATAATTAGCTTCCTAAAAAATAACAATATTGCACTTGCCCATCTATGTTCTTATACACTTACTCTGCGGTTGAATCTTGTTGCTTATATGGGATTGGACCATATTGGTTCTCGGTCACGCTACCGAAAAAACCAAGTATAACGAAGAGTGTTAACCCTCCGATGTAAGGAATTAGACCCAACAATAGACCCCAAGCACTCAAACCGCAATCGTGTAATCTTCTAACATTTAATGAAAGCGTTGGAATTATTGTAGCAATTCCAAAAATAGATATACAATAAATAATTGCATCTTCACCTAAAAGAACTACAAGTACACTAAAAATAGTTAGTGCCAAAACATAGAATAATTGCCACCACCAAAACTCGGCACGCGTTGCACGACCTGAAAAATCAAAGGCTTTCTTAAAGCCATTTCTAACAGCTGTAGGAAATGATACCATAATGTAATAAGTCATTAGTTTTTTCATCAGCACCTATGAAAAATATAATTACTACAAAAGGAAAGCGTGGTGCTGAAAACTTATTTTAGTTAGACTGGTCGTAGGAAACCATACAGATAAACAAGCAACAGCCTCACGCCTATACCCGCAGCTGGGTATGACGAGAGAGATTGTATGCCTATTCTCTCTGTTGTTCGAATTTCCTACGTTCGTCTAACGAGAATAAACTTACTCTTCCCGAATAATATGTTTCACAAAAGTAGCATATATTTTCGTAAAAAACAACATAAAAGATCTAAAAAAGAAAGTCACCTACGACCAATGCCGTAGGTGACTGATAAATTATTTATTTCAAAGGGGTTAGAACACCACTCTGACGCCAATTTGCATCTGCCAGCGTGAGAGTAGGTCGTTGGTAGTGACCTCGGCACCAAGATAGCGATATCGAGGGGTTTTGTTGCCCTGACCGTCATCGTCGAGTGCGTATATCTCGACCGGCGAGAGTTTATAGTCGTCGATATAGTAGTGGTTGCCCCAATCTTTGCAGAAGAGGTTACCCAAATTCATAATATCGAGTGTGAGTTGCAGTTTGCGTCCGCTCTTCTCTCCGAAATAGAAATCTTGTGCGAAGTGCAAATCGAGGTGGTGCTCAAACGGTGCCTGCATTGAGTTGCGACGCGAATAGGAGCCTCGTTGCGAGCGCAGAGCCTCGTGTGCCTCGATATAGGCATTGAACTCTTGTCGTTGCGTGTCGCTCTCGAAATTCATCTGCTGCAATTCGCTCTCGGTAGGGATATATATCAGCGAGTTGCCACGATACGAGTCGCCATTGACATCCACACCGTTCTTGTAGTAGGTCAGCGAGTAACGCATACCCGAATTGGCACGATAGATCAACGAAACGGTTGTTCCAAAGAGCTTGCCGTAGCGTTTCGAATAGGAGAGCATAGCTGTCAATTTGTGCGGATAATCATAGACCGAGTAGGTCAATTGGCGGTTGTATGTATCGATTGCGTAGCATTTGCCCCAATTGCTTGCAGCCTGCGACGAGGTGCCGTCATTGACACTGAACGAGTGACCGAACGTGTAGCTTGCCGACATACTCAAACCAAAATCGAAGGCTTTGGATGCCGTAACAAACATCGAATAGGCGTAGCCTTTGTTGGTGTTGTAGAGGTGATATATCGAGGCGTATTGCGATTTGAGTGATGAGTCGTAGTACGGCGTTACGTTCGCATCGGTTGCAGCGGCTGCCGATACGGCGTAGAGCTTATTGCCACGGTCTTGTGCGACGTAGTTGTCGAAGTAGATGTTGTTGAAGGTCTTTGAGAACGAACCCTCGATAGCAATGTGCCAACCGTGTCCGATACGCTGTTCGAGACCGATGGTTGCACGCAGCACTTGTGGGTATTTGAACGATGTATCGACGACGTTGATATTCGGATTTGACACCGTGCTATTACCCGTAGGGATAGTTCCAAAGGCCGGAATATCTGCACCATACAACATATAACCGTTTTGGGTCATACCCGTATTGCTATAACAGTTCGACACCCACACAAACGGAGCTCGTCCCGAGAAGAGTCCAACGCCTCCGTACAATGTTGCAGCGTAGTTCGCACTCTGATATGCACGCCATCTAAATCCGATGCGAGGCGACCAGAGTATGCTTGTGCAAGGCTTATTGTTGGTCGCTATGCCATATTGCGATGCGATTGGCAGCGAGTTAAAGGCGGGATTTTCGAGCGGTCTGTTGAACAGAACAGGGATATCGGCTCTCAAACCATACGAGAGGGTAAAGTTGCCAATGCTCCACTTGTCTTGAACATAGAATCCGAACTGTGCCGATTTGAGTCGTGTTGCGGGGTCGCCAATAGGTCTGTTGCATACGTACGACGATGGCGAGTCGTTCAAAAAGTCGGCAAGCGTGTTGTATGTATAGGAGCCTAGTGCATTTGCAATGTAGAGATTGTCCGACAAGAATATCTCGTTATCGGTACCCACCGTAATCGTGTGGGTGCCCTTATATATAGAGAGGTGATCCGAAATCGTAAATACGTTCTGTTTTAAGGCGTTCATCGCACAATATGGCTCTGTTCCGATAGATACCGAGGTGCGGTCACCATCGCGAAGTTTCGAAATGGTTACATAAGGTACCATCGCATCACATTCACGAGAGTCGAATACGTTAGTGTAACCTACTCGCAACGAGTTGTATAGCGTTTGCGAAATGCGAGAGTTAAGCTCTCCAACAATGGAGTGAGTACGACTCACGCCCTTATAACCCGAACCGTTGAACGAATAGCTGTTTAGCGTGTTGCTATATGAGTCTTTCGAAGCGTCGAGCAGATTGTAACGCAGCGAGAATTTGTGTTTGTCAGAGATATTCCAATCCAAGCGAGCAATAAGCGAACCCGTAACTCGCTCAACATCGCGACGACCATATCCGCCACCGTTGTAACCTGTGAGCGACGCATAC
>JAZRCC010000069.1:0-3398 GCA_045635405.1 Alistipes sp. | reverse complement strand
GGACCTATATTGAAGGGTGGTGGTTTTATGGTGGCCTAGGTGTAAGCTTAGCAGCCGATGAGGTAGTGAATAGTCGAGGCCGCAACCGAAACCTTTGCAACCATTACGTTGCAGAACTACTTCCGTATGTACCACAAACTTGGTGGTATGACGGGTACTGCCGAGACCGAGTCGTCGGAGTTCTGGAACATCTACAAGTTGGATGTGGTCGTAATTCCGACAAATAAGCCTATTGCCCGAATCGACGCAAGCGATATACTCTACAAGACCAAACGCGAGAAGTACAACGCCGTTATTGCCGAAGTTGAGCGATTGGTTAAGGAGGGACGTCCCGTATTGGTTGGTACGACATCGGTTGAGATTTCGGAACTTTTGAGCCGAATGTTGAAGATACGTGGTCTGAAACACAACGTCCTCAATGCAAAGCAGCACCAATTGGAGGCACAAATCGTTGCTGAGGCTGGTCGTGCCGGTCAGATTACCATCGCCACAAATATGGCGGGTCGTGGTACCGATATCAAACTCACGCAAGAGGTTAAGGATGCGGGCGGTTTGGCTATCATCGGCACCGAGCGTCACGAGAGCCGTCGTGTCGATAGACAGTTGCGTGGTCGTTCGGGTCGTCAGGGTGACCCAGGCTCTTCGCAATTCTTCGTATCGTTCGAAGATGATTTGTTGCGTCTGTTTGGCTCGGATCGCATCGCTGCAATGATGGATAGAATGGGACTCCAAGAGGGTGAGGCTATCCAATCGAAGATGATGTCGAATGTCGTTGAGCGTGCCCAGAAGAAGGTCGAGGAGAACAACTTCGGTATCCGTAAGCGTCTGCTCGAATATGACGATGTGATGAACTCGCAGCGTGAGGTTATCTATACTCGTCGTCGCCACGCCCTCCACGGTGAGCGTATCGAGATTGACCTCAACAACATTATGTACGACTATGCCGAGGCGTATCTGAACAATCACGAGGGCGAGGATTACGAGTCGTTCTGTTTCGAATTGATTCGCGAGGTCGGCTTGCAACCTTCGTTTGACCAGAAGCTTTACGAGAGTGCAAAACGTGAGGCATTGGTTGAACTCATCGTCAAAGATTTGGAGCAGCTCTACGCAAATCAGGCAAAGAGCGTAGCCAACACCGTACGTCCGATAATGCAGAAGATTTACGAGGAGCAGAAAGATCACCTCGATAGCGTCATCCGTTTCCCACTCACGAACGGTCACTTGGGCTACAACGTACCTGTAAATCTGCAACGCTGCAAGGATAGCGACGGTATGGAGATATTCAAGACCTTCGCAAAGATTGTGATGTTTACGACCATCGACGACGCTTGGCGTGAGCACCTCCGCGAGATGGACGACCTTCGCCAAAGTGTACAAAATGCTTCGTATGAGCAGAAGGACCCGCTGTTGATCTACAAGTTCGAGTCGTTCAACCTCTTTGCGAAGATGCTCGAAAAGATTAACCGCGATGTATTGGCTATCCTCAACAAGGCATACCTCCCTATTCGTCAGCAAAACCCGGAGTCGTTGCAACAAGCACAACGCCAGCGTGCAAAGGTTGATGTAAACAAGTTGCAAGCATCGCGTATGGCTGCGGCAGCACAAGCCGGACAGGGCGAGAAGAGCAAACCGGCTCCTATCCACGTCGAAAAGAAGGTCGGCCGCAACGACCTTTGTCCTTGCGGAAGCGGCAAGAAGTATAAACATTGTCACGGTAAATAAAACCTATCGAAAATGGGATACGTCGAAGAGAAACAGCGACAGTTGGATATTCGCTACTTGAAAATGGCTCGTATATGGGCAGAGAACTCATACTGCGTACGCCGTCAGGTTGGTGCGTTAATTGTCAAGGATAAGATGATTATCTCGGATGGTTACAACGGTACTCCATCGGGGTTTGAAAACATCTGCGAGGACGATATGGGTCAGACAAAACCATACGTGCTCCACGCCGAGGCAAACGCAATAACAAAAGTGGCAAAGAGTGCAAACAACTGCGAAGGGGCGACGCTCTACATCACCGCATCGCCCTGCTTGGAGTGCTCCAAGTTGATTATTCAGGCGGGAATCAAAAGAGTGGTTTATGGCGAGCCATATCGCTGCGAAGATGGTTTAGAGTTGTTACGCAAAGTTGGCATAGAGTGTTGCTTGGTCTCTATCGAGTAAAAAATATTGACACTTGTGACCATACAAATTCGCACAATAAACTCTATATTTGTGAATATAGAACAGAACTACTAACAACGAATTAAAAAAACAGGGTAACAGATGAAATTTACGGCACTTATTCGCACATACGCATTGGAGCGATATCTTCACTCCGGCATTATTGCATTGATGGATATGATTTTGTCGATTCTATCGACCATCCTAACCATCGTCTTTGCAAATCTCGTTATCAGCAATCTATCTATCTCAACCAAAACGGCGTGTATCATTGTGGCGATATCTGCATTTGCAACGGGCGTTGCGATATTGTCGATGCGAACACACAAGATTATTATTCGCCACAGTACCATTGCCGATATCTGGAAACTTATCGTTGCGGTACTCATCAAGGATACGATTGTCGCTATTGCTATCGCAGCAATGATTAACCGACCATCGCAGATGATACTCGTATATGTATTGTGCGATGCAATGGTATTGTTCACGATGCTCGTTATTGCTCGTGTAACGATGATTGCAATATATGAGGCGCTCAAACAGTCGATGATATCGGGCAATAGTCGCAAAAACATCTTCATCTACGGAACTAACGACAAGTCGGCTGCATTACAAGTTCGACTGCTCAACTCGAAACACTACCACGTGTCGGGCTTTATGAGTTGCGAGTCCAATGGCTCGCACGGCAAGTTGGCAGGCTCGACGGTCTATATGTATAAGCCGGAGAATCAGGAGCAGATGGAACAGTTGTTCGAAGAGGGCAATATCGCAGCCGTTCTCTTCCCAACCTACACCTCGCTACAAGAGGAGCAGGAGCGTTTGGTAGCCTTCTGTACATCGCACAAAATCAAGGTGCTGATCGCCCCACCTATCGACGAGGTGGTAAACGGCAATGCTCCGATAAACAATATCCGCGAGATTAAAATCGAGGATTTGTTGGGTCGTGACGAGATAGAGATTCCACTCGACGAGGTTGTAAACAACTTCAAGGGCAAGGTTGTGATGGTGACAGGTGCCGCAGGCTCTATCGGCTCGGAGTTGTGTCGCCAACTCTCAACCTTTGGCATAGAGCGTCTGGTGATGTTCGACAATGCCGAGACCCCTATGCACAATATCCGTTTGGAGTTGGAGGAGAGATTTCCTGCGTTGGATATCGTGCCTATCGTGGGCGATGTTCGACAGCCAAAACGATTGGAGTTCGTATTCGCAAAGCACAAACCACAAGTGGTATT
>JAZRCC010000068.1:0-3505 GCA_045635405.1 Alistipes sp. | reverse complement strand
TGGTCAATTGGTCGGCCATAGTGATTATCGCAACAATTTACGGTGCTTAACCCACTTGCTGAAACCTACCTTGCAGAGAAACTTCTCCCAACGAGTATAGACGATTTCATCATCGCTGCCGTATGTGTAGGTGTATCCGTAACGGTAGCCGTAGCGATGGCTTCGCTCGCTTGCACCATTGAGGATGATACACATATTACGCAACTTGTTTGCCTTGTAGAGGTTGTCGATATCAGGCAACTGACGGCGGTCGAGCAGACCCTCGCGAACGACGTAGATACTCAAATCGGCAACACGGCTCGAAATGATTGCATCGGCAATAACCAACGCAGGAACCGAGTCGATGATGATATAGTCGTAGCTATGGCGGCACTCTGCGATAAGCTCATCAAGGCGAGTCGAAAGCAACTGCTCTGCAGGGTTTGGTGGTTGCAAACCTGCGTAGATGCAATCGAGTTTCTCGTGCAAACCGCTCTGCGAAACGATATCCTGAACTTTGACGCTCTTGTCGCTCATATACTTCGAGATACCGATAGGGTTGTTACGCTGACCCATATGCTTACTCATCGTACGACGACGAAGGTCGAGGTCAACAAGCAGAACACGGTTACCCGAGAAGGCCAAAGTCATTGCTAGGTTGGTCGATACGGTAGTCTTACCGGCACCCTCGTTCGACGAAGTTACCAAGACAACCTGCTGATTACCCTCTGCCGTATTCATAAAGCCCATATTGGTACGCAAAATACGGAACGCCTCCGAGATATTGTCACGACCATTCTCGCGAACCAAAACACCACGGCTGCTCTTGGCAACGTGCGATGTGAAGGCTGGAATGTCGCCCAAATATGGAACCTTTGTGAAACGCTCGATATCTTGCTTGCTGCGGATAGAGGTGTCGAGAATCTCTCGCAAGTAGAGAATTACGAACGGAACACCGCAGCCGAGAATAATTGCAATGAGAAGTATGAATATACGACGTGGAGCAATAGGGCGGTTAGGACCGAATGCCGAGTCGATAATGCGGGCAGTGTTCTCGGTAACCTCCAACGAGATTGCGTTCTCCTCACGCTTGTTGAGCAGATAGAGGTACAACTCCTCCTTGATACGCTGCTGACGAGCAATTGTCAAGTACTCCTGCTCCTGCAAAGGTACGCTGCTGATGCGGGCATCGGTCTTGCTCTGCTCACGACGCAAGTTCTTCAATTTGATATCGAGAGTAGCGATGTTCGACTCCAAAGCCGATACGATAGCATTCTTCATAGCAACACGGTTGCTGCTCAATTGCTGTACGATAGGGTTGTTAGGCGAACTGTTCAACAACAACTTCTCGCGACGAAGAATCAACTCGTTGTAGTCGGCAATCTGATGCGAGAGCGACGACGAACTTGCATTGTCGCCCAAACCACCCGTTGCAGGGATAAGGCTGTACTCCTTCTCTGGGTCGTTCAGATACTCCATAATAAACTTCGACATATCGATTTGGTTCTCCAAATAGATAACCTCCGAACGAAGTTTCGACGACTCGGTGATATTCTTCTCCGTTTCGGTATGAATATCGACCATACTGTTACGAGTCTTGAACGACTTGATATCGCTATCAACCGAGCCCAACTCCTTGCTGATGATTGCAAGACGAACATCGATAAAGTCGGCTGTTGCCTCGGCAATCTGCTGCTTGTCGTTTACGGCATCCTCGTTATATACGGTAATCAGAGTGTTGATAACATCCTCGGCACGCTTTGCTACTACGTCGTTGAGCGAGATGTTGATGATAGAGGACATCTTGTTGGCTACGGACGACTTCATTGCGGAGCGATAGCGAGTTGCAACCGCCTCACGAGTACTCTTGCCTACACGAATGGTCTTGCCTGTGTATTTGTCGGACATATAGAGCGTAGGCTTGACGATAATCTCGCCCGAAGGGGTTGTGATTTTGTCGCCAAATTTGGCTGTTGCCTCAAACTCGTCATCGAGGTCGGTGTCGATATCGCTACTTGCCGAACGCACGAAGTTGCTGATGTGAACACCATCTGCGAGCAACTCTACATCGAATGCACAGCTACCGAAGTCGATGTCGTTTACGAACTCCACCTCGATAGGCGAACGACGATAGAGATCGACCGTACGAAGACGCTGTTTTGTAGAGTAGTTTACGGTAAGACCCAAGCGGTCAACCACCTCAATCATCAGACGACGTGCCTGCAATACGAATAACTCGTTATCGACATTTCGACGAGTTGCAAAACCTGCAAGGTCGCCAAATGCCGCCATCTCGGTGGCACCACTACCTTTACGGCTGTCCTTTACGAGAATTGTGGCATTACGCTGATAGACAGGCGACGCACTCATTACGTAGAGTGCAGCAAGGCATAGACAGATGCCTACCGATATCACGAACCAATACCACTTGTGCAGTACGATTTCGATGATATCCTGCAATCCGAACACCTGAACCTCTGGTGAAGCAGGGGTGGTGTTCTGTTCGTTGTGTTGAATTTGTTCTGACATATCTTATCTCTTAATTTTTAGTTCCCGAAGAATTTGTACTATTTCGAACCAACTACACGAGTGTAGCTGAGGATGGTGATGATAAGCGAAGCCGCAGTAAGAACGGTGCTTGCAATCGAGATCCAGAACGAACGGTTTTGGTTGATTTCGGCAGTAGCAGCACGGTACTTGTTAGGCTGAACATATACCACATCGCCCTGCTGCAAGCAGTATGCAGGCGAGGAGAAGAGACTCGAATCGAGCAGGTTCAGTACGTGGGTTGTGGTCTTGTCGCCATCTTTGCGGATTACGGTTACGTTGGCACGGTTACCATAGATGGTCATATCGCCAGCCATTGCGAGAGCTTCGAGAATTGTGATGCGGTCGCGTGTGATATCGAACTGACCAGGGCGGGCAACCTCACCCATAACGTAGATTTTCATATCGGCAAACTGAATATTTACGGCAGCGTCGTTGATATATCCGCCATCCGAAATCTTCTTTGCTATTTCGTTAGCCAACTCGGTACGAGTCTTGCCTGTACAGTAGACATCGCCAATGATTGGCATATAGAGAATACCGTTTGCATCAACGGTACGTATTTGCAACGATTGGTTGCTCGATACGTTGGCTTGGCCGATTGGACTGTTCGACAACGAGTTGTACGAAGTCATTGTGTTGAATGGAGCCGCAAGTTCGGGATCCTTACTCGAAACGACTACCGTCAAGCGGTCGAGTGGTTTGATACGGATTTGCTGATCGATTGCAACCTGAATTGCCTTGTTGTTCTCGACATCCTGCATATAGGCTGTACGCTGAATTGCAGAACATCCACCAAGCAGAAGTGCCAGGATAATCAGATAAGATGCTTTAAGAATCTTCATAGTTGTTTCTCTTTATTTTTTGTTATTTCAATATTCACTTCGAGGCTTGCGGGCGTACGCATACGCCATATATGTATGCGTGTACGTGCAAAGTCTGACAAAGGTATGATTTTTATCTCGAAAAACATAAAAAA
>JAZRCC010000067.1:0-6013 GCA_045635405.1 Alistipes sp. | reverse complement strand
TATTGTCGATAGTTGTATCAGTAGCACGACCCAACATCACGGATGTCCACTCACCGGTCTGCAATGCACCAACAGTATAGTTCGATGCGTTGAATGCCTCGGCAGGGTGTACGAACACAAAGTCAGCCGCATCTTGCGAGTCGTAGCCAAACGACTCAACGCCAAACTTGCCATTATCCAAGATTGTCAACGTATTGAGATGCTTGCCACCCTCGGCCTGATATGCCAAAATAGTGTCATCGGCATCCCAAACCCAATTGAGGTCGGCATCAAAGCTACGCACATCGGCCATATCAATAGCCAACGGAGCCGTAAAACGAGGGCCAATCTTTACCGGGCTATCCTCATTGATATCTATCGAACAGCCAACAACTGCGGCTGCAATCAAAATCATTGTAAATAACTTTTTCATCGCTCTACTAATTAAAGAATTAAACCCAAGTGTCATCATCGCCGTTTGATGTTCCCTGCTGAACTTCAAATACATCCTGATCCCAAGAGTCGATAAAACCCCTCTCGCACTCAATTTGTTCGACCTCAATCAGTGGTCGCTCATAAACTCTAATCATAACCTGTTATAAATTTTAACTTATATTATACTCTACGTAAAATCTACAAAACACCGCAAAAATATATAATAAAACCCAACGTTAATCAATTTTTTTAATTTTTTCAATAAAACGGCTTTTTTCAAACACAAAACCCCAAAACCGACTCCATAAACAGCCCTCAAAAAGAGCACTTTTCGCCCCGCATACCTATTTATATATATAAGAAGGCTGCTTGTGCATCACAAAAAAGGGGTTGCATCTCGATTGGATGCAACCCCTTGTCAGAGTCTTGTGACCCCAATATGCTCTACTCCATTAGAAGTACTTTACAGAGTTATCCTTGATATCAGCCAACGCCTGAATCGAGAACACCGCACGACGTGCAGCGAACATCTCTGCCTCGGCCTGACGTGCAACACGCTCGTCGTCAATCGACTGCAACTTCTCGGCAGGAGTTACCTCGTCAACAACTACTACATATGCACCGCTTACGCCCTGGATAGGCTGCGAAACTTTGCCTGGCTCGATAGCCGACATAGCACCCAAAACGGTAGGCTCGCTACCAATACCTGGGATAAAGTAGCTCGACAGACGCACCTCCTTGAACTCGCCAACGGTCGAGCCACAAGCTGTTGCAATCTCCTCCAAAGTTGCACCCTGCATCTTCTCACGCAGAAGCTCGAACTTCTTCTCACGCAACAAGGTCTGCATAATCTGCTGCTTCGACTCCTCGAACGACTTATACTCATCGTCGTGGATAGCGGTCAAAACTGCAACAACGTATTTATCATCAACCTTGATAATATCCGAAACATCGCCAACCTCTGCCTCGTTAGCCCAACGTACAACCTCAACCGACGAGCCATCGATACCGCGTACGCTACGCATTGCACGCTCGATGTTGGCTGTGCGAGTCGAAAGACCCTGCTCCTTTACAGCCTCGTTGAAGTCGCCCTGCTGTGCAGCCGATGCGAATGTGCTTGCCGAGTTGTGCACCGTACGCTTGGTCTCCTGCGATGGGAGCTGCTTGTAGGTCATCGATGCAACCTTGTAGTGCTTCGAAGGACGGTGGCAATCGTCAATCTTTACAATCTGAATAGCGTTACCAAAAGTTACTGTAATAACATCGCCCTTACGCTTGCCAACCAAAGCATCAGCAAACTCTGGCGAGAGCGACGAGTATGCAATCTCGCCCAACTTACCGCCATTAGCAGCTGTGTCGGTAGCAATCGAGTGCTTCGAAGCCATCTCGGCGATAGATGCACCCTTGCGAGCAGCCTGATAGAGGCTATCGGCAAGAGCGGTGTCGGTGTACGACAATACAACGTGGCTCAACAAGAGGGTATCAGGCACATTGCGTACATCAACCGTACGAGCAGCACGCCACTCATCGGTTACGAGCTCTGGGCCATAGAACTTACCCTTACCCAAAGCAGCAGCCTCGGTAGTCGAGAGCTGGTTGAGGGTAACGTAGTTTTGAGCAATCTGAACGTGGCGGTTCTCACGCGAGAAGGCAACAACATCCTTTGCTGCGGCAAACTCCTCGGCAGCCTTCTTTGCCTCCGCCTCGATGTTAGCCTTATCGTCATCGGTAGCCGTAACATCGAACTCAACGTATGCAATCGAACGATAAGGTGTCTGCTTGAAGAGCGACTTATGCGACTTATAGTGAGCCAACGCCTCCGAATCGGTAACGGTTACCAACGAATCGGCAACGGTGTTGTAACGAGCTGCTACATAGTGACCTGCATACTGCTCATTAGCACCCTTTGCACTACGCTCAACCTGCAACTTGTTGAGGTACGCAGCCTTCTGCACCAATGCAATATACTTGCTAACTGCCTTATCCAACTTTGCCTGCTTCGACATAATACCCCAAAGGTATTGTGCCTGTGGGTTGGTCTGGGTCTGCTCCAAGAACATTGCAACAGCATCGATGCTGAACATACCTGTGCTTGGGTCGGCAAAGAACTGACCATATACGTTCGATGGACGCTCGCCACGCAACATAGCCTTGTGCTCTGCGGCGGTTGGCATAAGGCCCATAGCCTCCAACTCCGGAGTCATAACACGTGCACCGAAGATGTTCTGCCAAGCCATTGTAACGGCCTGCTGCATCTGCTGGTCGGTTGTCAATTCACCACCCATTTGAGCCTTAACCTCTTCGTAAGCGGCCATATACTCTGTGTAGGTAACATCCTCGCCGTTGACTACGCCAACCTCCGGATCATTGCTCGAAAAGCCCATCTCGGTCTTCAACGAGAGGATAAATGCCAATAACGCTCCTCCGATAACAATCGAGAGGAGGGCACCAAATTTGGTTCTTAAAGTGTTCAAACTTGCCATATAAATACCTTTTTAATTATAATTTGCTTTTTTAACCTCCAAAGGTAGTAATTTTATTGCAAACTCCTACCCTTTTTTGCTATTTTTTATACACTTTACTCGTGCTAACTCAATTCGCGAGCGGGTTGTCTGCAAAATTTTGATATATAAACCGTCAAAAGTCATCTCCGTACCCGCCGTTGGCAACTCCTCGTAACGCGATATAATATAGCCTGCCAACGTGTCGTACTCATCGCTCTCGACGATATTCAGCCCATATTTCTCGTTGAGATATTCCACCTCCAAGCGGCACGAAAATACATATTCGTCATCGCCCACGACCTTCTCTATCAGTTCGGTATCGTCGTCGTGCTCGTCCTCGATTTCGCCAAAAATCTGCTCCAAGACATCCTCCAACGAGATTATGCCCGCCGTACCGCCAAACTCGTCAATCACAACGGCAACATTGCTCTTGTGTTTGATAAATTGGGTCAGCATCTCTTGCAACGGCAGAGTCTCGGCAACGTAATCGACCTTCATCAGCACCTCGTTGATACTCTGCGGACGATTGAAGATACTCTTCGAATTGACATAGCCGATAATATTATCAATCGAATCACGCCATACGAAGATTCGCGAATATCTCGACTCGACAAATCGCTCGACAAGTTGTTCGATGCTCGTATCATCGATATCGACCGCCTCGACATCGACACGCGAAACCATACAGTCACGCACCCTCAAATCGGCAAAATCGAGGGCATTTTGGAACATCTTTATCTCGGTGTCGGCCTCCTCGTTCGGCTCGCTATTATTCGCATCCAAGAGGCTTTCGAGGTCGCTCTTATCGAATACCACCTGCTCCTCGACACGTTTAGGATGACCGCCAAACAAGCGGATAATGCCATACGAAAGCATCGTCGTAAAGCGTGCTATCGGATAGAGCAACAAGTAGAATACGAAGAGTATTGGCGAGAAGAATCGATAGTAGAAATTGGGGTTGTTGCGGACGATGGATTTTGGCAGATACTCTGCTACAAAAATCACAATTATAGTCGGCACGATAGTCTCCAACAGAAACGAGCCGTTTTCATAAACCGAAGTCCATCCACAGAGAGCCGCAATACCCCTGATAACCTGCGACATACACATCGAGTAGATTACCAGCGTGATGTTGTTACCAACCAAGATTGTGGTAATATACTGCCCCTGATTGCGAGCAAACAGATTTGATATAAAGTTGAAGAGGCGACTCTGCTTACGGTCGATTTCGAGTTTGAGCCGGTTTTTGTTCAAAAATGCCAACTCCATACCCGAAAAGAATGCCGACAACACCAGCATTACGACTATAATCACCAACGACTCTATCGCTACCATCTTCTCTGATTTATAAATTCAAACTATCTACCGCTATGCAATGATTTGACCACCCTACTCTGCTGCAAATGCCCATCATAACGACCGCTGCTCACTACATTCGGGACATCTCTTTACGGCTCGCCTCGCCCGTTCGACGAACAACCGCCTTGCTGCCATCATCCCTCTTACCCAATCGTTTTGCTCGGTTTGCCCGCTTCTCCTCGATTGTCTCACGCTTTGGCAAGGCTTTGGTCTCCTCCTTGGCTACGGACTTTGTTGCTGTTCCGTTCTGTTCGGCAACACCATTGTCGGCAAGCGAATCTTTCGGAGCAATCATACTCTCCTCCATCTGCACCTTACCCTTCCAGCGACGGAATGTCAGCTCGCTCATCTCCTCGTCGGACTCAAAACCTTCGCAGAAGTGCGTATCGGTCAGCGTTTCGATTTTGGTATCGACATTCGAATAGATGCGTTTGGTAACCGAATCCCAGAAGAGTTGCTGCGTAAATATCTTGGTACTGTCGTACTTAACAACCACCACATCACCCTTCGCCTCCCAAAGGCTTCGCTTCTCGTAATAGATTGCGTAGTTTGCCGTGAGGGTTGCATTGACCGACGTCAGCGAGTCGTCCTGATACGTTACAATCTTAATTCCGCGACGAAACTCTCGATATGGGTCACGTCCCAACATATAGCCCTCCAATAGTGGAGTAAAAAACCGATAAGAGCGTCGCCCATTCTCGGATACGACGATGGCAAGATTCTCGCTCTGCTCGCTCAAAATACCCTCCAACGACTCCTCCTT
Source organism: Alistipes sp. (assembly GCA_045635405.1). Classification (GTDB taxonomy): domain Bacteria; phylum Bacteroidota; class Bacteroidia; order Bacteroidales; family Rikenellaceae; genus Alistipes. Next base: position 973 of record JAZRCC010000067.1, on the reverse strand, counting down.
CGGCTTTTGTGTTTTATCGCACGATGAAAGCAAGATAGCACTCCCCACAAAAAGGAGTGCTACCAATGCATATTTTATTGTGCGTTGTATCATCATTATATTGTGGCACACATTTTAACGCCACATCTGCTAATGCCTACTGCTCGCGTGGACGAACACGAGTTGCTACACCGTGAACGAAACCACAATTTACAATATATTGCGAACCCTCTTTCAACTCCTGGAAGAAGCACTCCTCGGCAGTTGGCCACGCAGCACGATAAGCTGCCATCAACTCACGAGCAGCTGCAACACGCTCTGGGTCCTCGGCCTCCAACAACGCTACTGCCTCTTTGAGTAGGTCGTATGCTACCCAATATACAGCATCACGCTGCATACCGCTGGCACCCTTTGCACCTGCAACGTAGCACTGTGCCAAGAAGAAGAGTGCGTGTGGGTCATCCTCGTCAATCTCCTGCACCTTACGGAACGCCTCAACAGCCTGTGCGAAGTCGTTCTGGGTCATCTCCAACATACCGATACGAATCAAAAGACCCTCACGCTTGGCTACATCCTGCTCGGCAGCCAAAGCCTCACGCAAATATTGACTCGCCTTATCGTAGTTCTTCTGATCCTGGAATGTCTTTGCGAGGTGCATTGCTACATCTGCCGATGGTTTTGCAGCGTAGAGACGCTCGGCAACCTCGATAGCAAATGGCGAAGTACACGAAGCCTTGAACAACAGAACGAAGGTCTTGTTCAACAAATCGACATTGTTAGGCTCTGCTGCCAACTTCTTCGAGAAGATAGCTTCGAGGTTATCACACGAAGCTGCACCACTCATACTGAAACTCTCCTCGAATTGAGCCTTGAACGGATGCTGCTCCTCGGTGATATTCTCGAAATACTTTGCATTCTCATCGTATGCCGTAACAATCTGCATTGCATCAACCAAATCCTGTGCATAGTCGTCGCACAAATTCTTGAAATAGAT
>JAZRCC010000066.1:0-9770 GCA_045635405.1 Alistipes sp. | reverse complement strand
CTTGCTACACTCGCAACCGCAGACATCTTCCTTCCATCGGCATGCGGTGGTAAGGGTGCATGTGGTCAGTGCAAGTGTCAGGTTATGGAGGGTGGCGGCGAGGTTCTCCCTACCGAGACCGGTTTCTTCAACCGTAAGCAGATTCGTGACCATTGGCGTCTGGGCTGCCAGGTTAAGGTTAAGGAGGATATGAAGATCGCAGTACCTGATTCGGTATTGAGCATCAAGAAGTGGGAGTGCGAGGTTGTGTCGAACCACAACGTAGCAACCTTCATCAAGGAGTTTGTTGTTAAGTTGCCAGAGGGCGAGCACTTGAACTTCCGTTCGGGTGGTTATATCCAGATTGACGTTCCTGCAATCACTGTTGATTACAAGGATATCGATGTAGATCCACAATACGAGGAGGATTGGGTTAAGTTCGGTCTTCGCGATTTGAAGATGGTAAATCCAGAGCCACAGGTTCGTGCATACTCGTGTGCAACCTATCCGGCAGAGGGTGATATCATCCGTCTGAATGTTCGTATCGCAACTCCTCCATTCGGTCCAGACCGCAAGATGTTGCCTGTAAATCCGGGTGTATGTTCGTCGTATATCTACTCGCTCAAACCGGGTGATAAGATTACGATGTCGGGCCCTTATGGTGAGTTCTTCTTGCCAGACAACTTGCCTGATACACAGGAGTTGATTTTCATCGGTGGTGGTGCAGGTATGGCTCCTATGCGTTCGCACATTATGCACCTCTTCAAGACCGAGAAGACAACGCGTCCTGTAACATTCTGGTACGGTGCTCGTTCGTTGAAAGAGGCGTTCTATTTGGAGGATTACGCAGAGATCGAGCGTGATTTCCCTAACTTTAAGTTCAACCTTGCATTGGACCGTCCAGATCCGGAGGCCGATGCAGCGGGTGTGGATTACAAGGTTGGTTTCGTTCACAATGTGCTGTTCGAGAACTACCTCAAAAACCACGAGGACCCAGAGGGTTGTATCTACTTGATGTGCGGACCTCCTATGATGGTCGGTGCAGTTGAGAAGTTGCTCGATTCGCTTGGCGTACCACCTGAAAATATCCTTTACGATAACTTCGGTGCGTAATGCTGCAACGATTTTGATAGAGACCTCGCCTTGTGCGAGGTCTTTTTTTTGTGAGGTAGTGGCGTTGTGGGGTTGAGGCGGCGTGTAGGGAATTTAAGGAGTGTAAGGCGTGTAGGGAATTTAAGGAGTGTAAGGCGTGTAGGGAGTATAGGGAGTATAGGGAGTATAGGGAGTATAGGGAGTATAGGGACTCCTTCCCTAACCTCCCTAAATTCTTTAACCTCCTTAATAACCCTTAACAACCCTTAACCACATCTCCCCACAAAAAAACAATCGGAGGTACGCATTTGCGTACCTCCGATTTGGTTTTCCTACCGCCTCGATTGCTGCGGTAGAGGTTTGCGGTCGAATCTGTTAGTAACGAAGCACAACAGCAAGCATACCGTTCTTATAACCCTCGCGAGTAGTCTTGTTTTCGACGTTGAACATAACGTGTATATTCTCGCCATTTACACAGATACCACCAACTTCGGCATATCCATAAGGGGTGATAAGCAAGCTTTCGAGCAGATATTGGTCGTGTACCGACTGAATACGGCGACGCTCCAATGCAACACGTCCTGCGTGGTCAAATACGGTGATGAATGCACGCGAAGGGCCATACTTCTTCATATTGTGAGCATTGTGGCGACCCTCGACAAAGTAAACATAGTCTTTGTCAACATCCCACGCACGGTAGCCGTACGAGTTGATATCCTTGGTGTAGTCGGCAGTCTCTCGGTTTGGCTTTGGAATAACGAAACTTGCCATAGGCTCCAATGTGGTAAGGTCCTTACACATAATGGTGCGAACGATGGTCTCCTCTGGCTCACTCAAAGTCTCACCCTTCCAAGTGGTTTTGAGTTGTATCTCGGTATCAGGCAACGAACGAGCCTCCGACAAGCGGTATATGTAAACCGTTACCTCGCCACGGCTGTGAGTCGTTACGCCCAAGATGTCGTTCTCAACGTCGAGTGCTGGCTGGCAGTAGCGAGCACCACCCATATAGTAGGTTTCGCCTGCATAGCCGTTGTTGTACTCTGCTCCCGGCTCATACTTGATACGAGAGAATGTACGGGTGTGACCATAAGACTTGGCGTGCTTCGTACCGTTGCTGCTAATCCAGATGTAGTCGCCATCGGCAGCGTGCTCAACTGCAACACTATTGGCGTTACCGAAATAGCGAAGGGTCATAAAGTCCTTCTTGCCATCCTTCGTGCGAACGATGTAGTTTTCGTGTACGTGGGTGAAGCCAGGCTTGTAACCGTTGATATCACCCTGCTGCGAGTAGTAGATTGTCGATTCGCTTGGGCTGATTGCAAAACCTCGACCAAAACCGTGCTTCGATCGCATATAGACACCCTTCTTTACGAACTGCGACTCTTTGGTAGCCTTTGTCATCGACATAACTTTGAGAAGGCGAGGATCGCTTACGGTCTCCTTCTTTGCCTTTTTTTTCTTCTCACTCTTTTGAGCCATAACACTCTGTGTGCTGACGCAAAGGGCAAATGTAAGTGTGCAAAGTGCTACACTCTTGAAAAATGATTGGATGCTCATACTTTTATTAAATATTAGTTTTGTTTAGTCAATACGTATCACAAAGTTAGACTATTTTTACTTGTTTTGCAACTTTGTACTTAAAAAATAATTAGTTATTGGAGTTTTTCGGCTCGAAGTAGCGTTGCAGATAGTCACCCGTATAGCTGTCACGACATTGGGCAATCTCTGATGGGGAGCCTGTTGCAACGACGTTTCCGCCCTCCTCGCCACCTTCGCGACCCATATCGATAACGTGGTCGGCAACCTTGATTACATCGAGATTGTGCTCGATGATTATTACGGTGTTACCCCTATCGACAAGCTTCGCCATTACGCCCATCAACTGACGGATATCGTCGAAATGCAGACCCGTAGTTGGCTCGTCAAAGACGTAGAGCGTATGCCCGCTGTCACGTTTCGAGAGTTCGGCAGATAACTTGATACGCTGACTCTCTCCGCCCGAAAGCGTCGTGCAGGGTTGTCCGAGCGTGAGATAGCCAAGACCAACCTCCTGAATTGCTCGCAACTTTGCGTGAATGTGTGGTATCGCCTCGAAAAACTCGACAGCAATATTGATGGTCATATTCAGCACATCGTTGATATTTTTGCCCTTGTATCGCACCTCCAAAGTCTCGCGATTGTAGCGATTGCCACCACACGCCTTGCACTTGACATATACATCGGGCAGAAAGTTCATCTCGATACTCTGCACACCCGCACCACGACACTCCTCGCAGCGTCCGCCTTTGACGTTGAACGAGAAACGTCCCGCTTTGTAGCCACGAATTTGGGCATCGGGGGTCATCTCAAACAACTTGCGGATATCGCCAAACACGTTTGAGTAGGTCGCCGGGTTACTGCGTGGCGAACGTCCGATAGGCGACTGATCGACCACAATCAACTTGTCGATATGCTCTATGCCCTCGATGCTATCATATTTGAGTGGCTGTTTGAGCGAACGGTAAAGCCGTTGCGAGAGTATCGGCACGAGGGTCTCGTTTATGAGGGTCGATTTTCCCGAGCCACTTACGCCGGTTACGCATATAAGTTTTCCAAGCGGGAACGCTACATCAACACCTTTGAGATTGTTGCCACACGCACCACGCAGAGTCAAAAACTCGCCATTGCCCTCACGCAGCGTCGCAGGGATTTCAATCTGCTTTCGCCCCGATAGGTAGTCGGCAGTAAGACTCGACGAGGCAACTATCTCGTCGAATGTTCCGCACGCCGTAATGTGTCCACCTCGTCGTCCCGCCTTTGGGCCTATGTCGATAATGTAGTCAGCAGCCCGCATCATATCCTCGTCGTGTTCGACAACGATGACCGAGTTGCCCGCATCACGTAGATTTTTCAGTGTGTTGATGAGTCGGGCATTGTCACGTTGGTGCAATCCTATGCTCGGCTCGTCGAGAATGTAGAGTACGTTCACCAACTTCGAGCCAATTTGGGTTGCCAAACGAATACGCTGACTCTCTCCGCCAGACAGAGTGCGGGAACTGCGGCTCAACGAGAGGTAGCCCAAGCCGACATCGACCAAGAAACGAAGTCGCTCACGAATCTCCTTCACTATTTCGCGGGCAATCTTCACTTCGCGTTCGTTCATCTGCTCCTCGATGTGCTGAAACCAATCGAAGAGGCGTTGTATCGACATTTGACACAACTCGGCAATATTGTATTCGCCTATGCGGAAGTGTAGTGCCTCATCTTTAAGACGTGTGCCGTGGCAGTGCGAACAGGTGCGATAGGTTACGAACTGCTCTGCCCATCGGCTCTGCTTGGTTGTCGATTCGCTCTCCTCGGCGGTCTTGTTTATGTACTCACCAATGCCCTCCCATAGTCGCATCTGAATGCCACTCTGATAGGAGAAGTCTGCAAGATTGACTGTGATTGGTGCTGCATCACCATACAGAATTGCATTGAGTGCCTCCTTCGAGATGGACTCTATCGGGTCATCAAGCGTAAAGCCGTATCGTTTGCCGAGTGCTGCTAAAATCGTAAAGAGCAGATTTTCGCGACCCTTGCCAAGCGGAAGAATAGCACCGTCGCGTAGCGATAACGTAGGGTCGGGGATGATTTTGTCGATATCGAAAACGCTCTCTGTGCCCAAACCGTTGCAAGCGGGGCAAGCACCTTTCGGTGAGTTGAACGAGAATGTATATGGCTCTGGCTCTTCGAACGATATGCCGCTTGTCGGACACATCAGATGTCGCGAATAGTATCGCAGCTGCTCACTGCCATAGTCGTAGAGAGCCATCGTACCCTTGCCTTGCTGCATTGCATCGCCAATCGAACGCATAAGACGTTCGCGTTGCGACTCCTCGACAACTATTCGGTCTATCACCAACTCGATGGAGTGGGTTTTGTAGCGGTCGAGACGCTCTCCGCTCTGGAATTCGCGTATCTCACCATCGATGCGGGCGTGAATGTAGCCACGCTTCGACAGCGACTCGAACAGGTCTCGGTAGTGTCCTTTACGCTCCTTGACAATCGGTGCCAAGAGAGCAGTGCGGGCCCCATTGTGTTCGTGTAGAATAAGGTCGCAAATCTGTGCATCGGTATAGTGGCTCATCTCCTCGCCCGTTACGGGTGAATAGGCACGCGATGCACGAGCATAGAGCAATCGCAGGAAGTCGTTGATTTCGGTTACGGTGCCAACCGTCGAACGGGGGTTTTTGTTTGTCGTCTTCTGCTCGATTGCAACCACAGGACTCAATCCCGTTATGCGGTCAACGTCGGGTCGCTCCATATTGCCTATGAATTGACGTGCATAGGTCGATAGGGTCTCCATATAGCGACGCTGACCCTCGGCATAAATCGTATCGAATGCCAACGAAGACTTGCCGCTACCCGACAGACCGGTAATGACTACCAGCGACTGACGAGGAATGGTGATATCTATGTTTTTCAGATTGTGTACCCTTGCACCCTCTATAACTATCTTGTTGTTCATACCGTTCTCATTTGGTGTTTGAGGGCTACTCCTCGATGCCGAGCAGTGTGTAGAATATGTCGTGCAGCGAAATCAATCCCAACAAGTCGGCAAAACATATCAATACGATAATGGCGGTAAAGCTCTTGATAAAGCCCTTGCCCCAACCAATGGCGTAGTGCGATGCAAAGAACGAACCGATGATGTTGCCAATGCCGTGAATTATGCCGAACGAGTACTCGACCTGACCATTGAGGATAAAGATGAGCAGCGAAAATGGTGTCGCCACAAATATGACAAAACCTTTGATTGCGTTGGCTGTCACGATATCCATCTTCATCGACCACAGCGTGATAGCCAAAATCATATAGCCGATACCGATGTAGATATATCCGCCATAGAAGCCAATCGCGAGGAATAGCAGGTAGTGGTGCGGCTTTATTTTCAGTTTGTGGCCATCTGTGATTGTGCGATGGTTGTCAAATATGATGTAGAGCAGTATCAGCACCAATACCACGCCAAAACATATTTTGAAAATCTTCTCGTCGATGGTTGTTGCCACCATCGAGCCGGCTATGTTGCCTATAATCACAGGGATGGAGAGCAACGCTCCGTGACGCAGATTAAGCAACCCCTTTTTGAGGAATGTGAGTGTTGCGGTCAGATTTTGCAGCAGTACGACTATACGGTTTGTTCCGTTTGCAACGTGAATATCCAATCCGAGAGCCGAGAGCATAGTCATCGTGATTATGGAGCCTCCGCCGGCAAGGGTGTTGATGATGCCGACGACGATACCCGAGGCGATTAACAGAGCAACCACCTTAATATCGAGCGTAAACCATTCAAAAGAGAACCAATCCATACCGCTTACAAATTATTTCGAATTCCAAATATACAGATATTTGTGCTATTTTGCAATAGTTTCGCCACATAACCGTGTAAAAGTTCGTTTATATGAGGGAATTTTGTACCTTTGTCGCAAATATTGAAACTGATGAAAGTAGGAGAGATACAACTATTGAAGGTCGGCAGAGTATCCGACTACGGTCTTTATCTGACTGATGATGAACAGAATGAGGTGTTGTTGCCCAATCGCTATGTGTCGCTATCGCAAAAGGTAGGCGACGATATCGAGGTTTTTGTATATCACGACTCTGAGGATAGAATTGTTGCAACGACCGCCCGCCCACTGATTACCGCCAATAAGGTGGCCTATTTGAAGGTGGTAGATAAGAATATCCACGGAGCATTTCTCGATTGGGGCGTAGCGGGTAAGGATCTCTTTATGCCAAATCGCAATCAGATGGGTGGTATTATAATTGGACGAAGCTATCCGGTCTATATGTATGTCGATGAGATTACGGGGCGTTGTGTTGCGACCAACAAACTCCGTACCTATGTCAATAACGACGATATCGTGACCGTTGCACCTCGTCAGGAGGTCGATATATTGGTCGTTTCGGAGAGCGAAATCGGCTATCGTGTGATTGTTGAGAATCGCCATTGGGGAATGTTGTATAAAAATCAGATTTTCCGCCCATTGTCGTTGGGCGAACGCTGCCGTGCCTTTGTTTCGAGAGTCACCGACGAACGTCGTATCGATTTGGCTCTGCAACGCTCGGGTTATACGCAGGTCAAGGACTCTGCCGAGGTGCTTTACGACGCAATCGTTGCAGCGGGTGGTAGCCTTCCGCTCAATGACGCAAGCACCCCCGAGGAGATTTCGGCAGCGTTGCACATCAGCAAAAAGATGTTCAAACGCTCGTTGGGCGTGTTGATGAGCAGTGGTCGAGTAGTTGCCGACACGAAAGGCATTCATATCAAATCGAAAGAGTAAGCAGGGTTATGGCAAAGTTGCAGAGTGCCGAACGTGTATCGGTCGAACTGTCGGATAATTTCGTATTTCAACGCTCGTTGTTGGCATACCACCACGCAGCATCGCTTATCGGTGGCGATGTCTTGGAGATTGGCACGGGAATGGGCTATGGCGTTGAGGTGCTTGCTCCGAGTGCCGAGCGATTTGTGACGGTTGATAAATATCGTAGCGAAAGCCTCAAAAGTTTTGCCAATGTCGAGTATCTGACAATGAAGGTCCCGCCACTTGATTTTGACAACGCAATGTTCGACAACGTCGTCTCGTTTCAGGTTATCGAACACATCAAAGAGGATATTGAGTTTGTCGGAGAGGTTGCCCGTGTGTTAAAACCGGGTGGAAAGTTTATCGTGACAACGCCCAATGCCCCGATGTCATTGACTCGCAATCCGTGGCACGTCCGCGAGTATAATGCCGATGCACTCCACAATCTATTGAGCTGCTCGTTCTCCAAAATCGAGATGTTTGGCATCTTTGGCAACGAGCTGGTGATGCAATACTACGCCAAAAATCGCGATAGCGTGCAACGTATTATGCGGTTTGATATCTTGGATTTGCAACACCGCCTACCACGATGGATGTTGCAGGTACCGTACGATGTGATGAATCGCCTGAATCGCCGTCGTTTGCTCAAAAAGAATCAGCAATTGACATCGTCGATAACAATGGAGGACTACGCTGTCCGCCCTTATGCTGATGGGTGTTTTGATTTGTTGGTTGTAGCGACAAAGTAGTAGGTTGTAGAAGCTGCCTAACAAGGTGATTTCTACGTTACGCCCGCCTTCAAAATGTTCATTTACGCTCGGTAAACTCCGCTTTTTCAGGCATCGCAAGCCTTGAAATCCCTCTTGTTATACAACTTCTACGACAAGAGGCCATCCGACACTTACTTATCGGATAGCCTCTTGCTTGTTTATTAGGTGTAAAAACGATATTTAGAAGTTATAACCCAATGTGATATTGCAACTCCATTCCGGAGTCATAAGTCTTAATCCAATTGGTAAACGAACACCGACACCCAGATAGAAATTCTTAAAGGTTGTGTTTACGCCAAGTCTCAAATTTGCACCGTGGCGTTCGATGTTGTATAGGAAATCGGAAATATCGAATGCATCGAATGCATCGACATCTCCATACTGGCTAACAAGTTTACCCCACAAACCAACAGTGTACGAAAGACCAAAACTTGGATAGAGAGTTACATTTTTTCCGATGCAAAACTTGGGTGCAAACATTACGGGAATCTCCATAAATAAAAGATGATTATTACCGTATGCACCTTCTGATGTTTGGTATTGAAAATCTACGCCTGTTTGGAAAAACCATCTTCTGGTGCTATTCATTGCTACCTCAAATGTTCCGCCAACGTGGCATCCCATAAAATTATCAGCATTACCACCCACTAACTCGTAAGCACTCTGTATATTTTGTGTAAGGAAACCGGCACGAACTCCAAAAGAGTATTTTGGTAGGTCTAATACCTTTTTGTTTTGTGCTTCACTCAAACCTATGCAGAATATGCACAATGCGAACAATAATAGAAAACGTTTCATAATTTTTTTTAATTTTAATGATTTGAATAGTTTTATTTGTCCGCCTTACAAAGTTTTCGGTCGTTGGGAACAGAGAATAAAAAAGTGCGGACTAAATTCGCTATATCTGATTCTGAGGTCTTCGACTACCTATCACTCAAATAATGGAATAAAGCCCACACCTATTAAGATGTGAGCATCAAACTTTATTCCGTTGAGTGATAATTGAAAGTGTCGAAGTTTCAGAATCACAGAATAAAAGCTAATGCTTTTTTATCTCTTATGTCCCTTTTGCTATTATATAATCATAGGCAAGTTGGGTTAATTACAATTTAATATTAGTTTGGTTACCTTATTTCGTAGCACTCTCCAAACGCTTCATCATTACAAACATAAACAAAGCCGAGAGCAAGCACAATACGATAAATACCGACCAAACGATAGTCAATGGGATGTTTGCCCAGAGGAAACCACCAACAGCAACAAGTGCGTTACCGATAGCGGTAGCCACAAACCAGCCACCCATCATCATACCCTTGAACTTCGGAGGTGCAACCTTCGATACGAACGAGATACCCATAGGCGAGAGCAACAACTCTGCGAAGGTCAATACCAAATAGGTCGAAATCAACCAATTTGCCGATACGAGCGGAGCGTTAGCACCAGCCTCGATAGCAGCCTTCTGTGCATCTGGTGTGAGCAAGCCCTGCGAACCGAATGCCATAACAGCGAAACCAACCGCAGCAACCAACATACCGTATGCAATCTTACGAGGTGCCGAAGGCTCCTTGCCACGCTTTGCGAGGGCACCGAAGATGGCCAACGA
>JAZRCC010000065.1:0-9499 GCA_045635405.1 Alistipes sp. | reverse complement strand
TGGCAGGAAGTATGTCTTATCGCCCTGCAAATGGGTTGTCATTGCCACCTCGTACAAATCCACCGCAAAGTAAACCAAGAAACGATTGTTGAAACGGAAGCAAAACTCCTTCTCGTCCCTGTCGTACATAAACTGACGCTTGGCGTTATCCACGCTCTGCCCTGTAAGTTGGTTCTTCAACTCAAGAGCCACGATGGGAATACCATTGAGCGATAACACTACATCTATGGTGTTGTTGTTCTGCGTAGAGTAGGCAAACTGACGGGTACAAGTAAGGATATTGCCCTTATAACGCTCCACCAAGTCGAGGTTGAGGTTTGATGCAGGGGCAAAGTATGCGAAGCGAAGCTCCATACCTCTGTCCTTCACTCCATAGCGCAATACGCTCACCAAGCCATTCTGCTCCACATTCTGTTGGAAGATGGTGTAGAGTTGCTTCTCTGCCTTCTCGCCATAGACATTGACATAACGCTGCCACATCTTAGGCTGCGTGTTCTGAATGAACTCCACGAGCACGGGCATATCTATCGCCTTTGCCTTGTCGTATGTAGCCATTGTGCCTTTGCGGTATCCGTGCGAGAGCAAATAGGCTTCAATGTCGTTTTCAAAGTTTTTCTCTTTGGTCTCCATATATGGTGTTGTTTATTTTTCTTCTTCTGTGTACCAAAATGGTATATCGTTTACTATCTCCTCTATCACGGAGCCATCAAAACAAATGTTTATCTCTTCAGTTGTTAAACCAAGATTGTCAAGTATGCAGCAAGTTAAAAGCACGATACATTTTTGTGTTAGATAATACAACTCTTCGCCACTCACCGCCTTCTCAATATTCTTGGTTTCGTCATCGGGTATTAGGTGCGAATACTTGTGCCTTGAGTGAGCCATTACCTTTGCATCCAAATTGCACGCTTGTAATGCTTTAACACCCTTAAAATGCTCCAATAATTTTTTTATCTGATGCTCGTACTGCTTTGTATTCTTGCCGTCCTTTTTGTTTACAAATCTCTTGAAGTAGCCATCTAATGCTTGTGCTATAATCAAGAAATCGGGAGCGTCAAACTCTCTATTCTTATTCAATGAAGATATTAGGTAATTACTAATCGGGAATATTTGATTAAAATTCTCGTGCCACGCCTTAATCATAGACGGAATCTTATCTCTTAACTGCTCAAATTTTATAAGAGCTTTCTTGGGCGTCTTATCTTCATTGTCGTATCGGAATAGTAACTCAAATTGTCTAAATCTGTCCCCTTCACGAGTAAATACGATAGATGTTGGAGTTTGTTCCGAGAATAATGCAACCGATAACAAGTTGCCAAACTCTACAACATAGTTAATATTTTTGCAAAGAGAAAAAAATGTCCTAACTTGCCAAAAAAATACAGTTATGAAATTTATACAGACAAATTATTTGCCTTTAAATACAGAAATAAATCTTGCCGATACTCGCATTTATAGCACAACTTGTGAGGATAAACATTTTATTGAAATAATAGATGCCAATAAGGATTTTTTGGAAGGTGAATATATTATTACCAATCTCCTTTATGTACTTATGGAGAATGAATGTATAGAAGAAACAAAAAACTTTTTCGCCTCAATATCAATACACAAAGAGCATAAGGACCAATATGTTTATTATTATCCGTGTATAATTACATCTGAATCTCTATTGGACTCAAATACTCATCTTATATATTTGATAGAAAAAGTAATAGAATATTTATCAACGGATAATTCCTTTTTCTCTTTTGATAAACAGCATATAAACAATATTAGAATATTGGGAAATGAACAAAAAATTTTAACAAAGATACTTACCATATGTGGCTTAAATCCTTGTTAGGTATATTATTTTTCGATAATTTTTATATTCTGGGTCAACATCTATATCATTGCCTTTTTTAATATATATTATCATTAGGAAATATAATACCCTAATTAGCAGAAACGAGTAGAGATAGCCGAGAGGGGAAGTAGCAGAATAGATGACGATTCTCGATGTTCTACGTGATGAGGGGTGTCATTTTGCACTGTTTAACCCCGAAATAATTACCGCTTGTGATACATCGTATTGAAAATTTAACTATCTTTACATTGTAAATCTAAAAGATTGGGGCGATGAACAATGTTTGGTTGACATACCTCGATGGTGTAAACCACAGAAACGGTGCGATTAACAAAGCGTACCTCCAAATTACCCCAATACATTTTACGACACACATAAATTCTCTAATAATCAAACAATTAGCAGCTCTATAACCACATTTTACATCGGTATTACGGCTTGTCATTGTCCACAACGCTCCTTTTGTGGTTACAAATCATTAAGATAACAATTAAAACATATCTGTTATGAAGACATTTAGACTTATTACAGTAGCATTAATGGCTGCAATGCTTTGCAGTTTAGGTGCTTGCACAAATGATGAGATGGAGAGAGAGCCCCAGGATGATGATTCTGACGAACAAATCTACACACCGCAAACACAAGACGACGTCGTAAAGAGTCGTGTTACGGGTAAGATATTGTTCTTTATGGGCGGACACAGCCATCTGGACTCATTCTTGGCAAAGCGTTTTGACAACATAACTACATCGTATGATGACGATGTACAATTGGTGTTGCTCAACGAGTCGAAGGCTGCCGAGGTTATGGCAGACGAGGAGCTGTATGGCAAGATTCGCAGTTATTGGTTGCAGAATAAGACGATTGGTTTTGTAAAGCCATCAGAGAAAGCTATTGCCCTGATACACTCACTGAAAAGTGCGGGCTCGCGGCTTAACGCATCGCCAAGTATTCCAGAGCACCATAAGCAATATATGAAAGAGCTACTCCTCTTTGTTACAAATGCCAACAACAAGAGTCTGGCATATCGTTCGTTCGACAACAAAGATAGAACACATATGAACAGTAACGAAATCATTGATAACGAGACTGGCGATAGCAATGAGAGCTCTGTAAATATCTCCATCAAACCAAACGATTACTCTTGGGGGCAGGTTGCGGAGACACTATGTGCTTGGTTCAACAAGCAGCAGGCGAACAAATCTACGTTGCTTGCAAATATGACGCATACACGCAGTGAAGGTGATTTGGAGCCAACCAAACAGGAGATAACCCACGGCGAGTTAATATCTCTCCCATTGGACTATCTCCACCAATTTGATGACCACTATCCTCAAAATCTTGCACCGGTACAGACCACAGCCACTCTCACGATAGAAATACTGGGAGGTTTTAACGACAATAGCGAGGAGTTGTGCGATGTTTACGATGTGGTTGTAACAAGTGATATTCCCGCACAAGAGACCTTCGCTTTCGTAGATTGCACATTTGAGAAAAGTGCTCTGTATCGCTACAAAGCCACAGGTTTTGGCTATTTAGGCCCAACAGCGACATATAAACTCGTGAATGAAGATGGCTCTAACATAACATTACCAACAAGCGTTCACGAGACGTCGCCAATCGTCAAGGGTGGTACCATCGAGACAGAGCATATCCCAGGCAATTTGACCTTTGGTGGAAAAATAAGCTGTGGCAAAGGCTTCCCTTTAAGTTTCTCTATAAAATACACGCTTCCATCAACCACCACAACACTCTCTACCCCAGAAAACCCATTCGACTTCTCGAGGGAGGGTTCAACAGGTGTAAGTTGGACATATCGCAAAGGTGCATACGACTATTACAAACACACTTGGGGCTTCAATGGTAAATATCTCGAGACCGCACCCGAGATTACAAAGACATTTGCATCATACAAGCAGGCAGCAACCTTCAAGGTAGAAAACTCACGAGAATTGGGAGCAAAGAACCTATCCCTCTATGTCGATGTTGACTACTCATTCTATTCAGAGGCTTGCACTCCTTGGAAAGTAAATAAGCATACGGACTATATCGATATCGACCCAGCATATTTGGTAATAGACCCTGTTAGCCGATACTTCGATAAATACACTCCAGGCCGTTTCTACTCTGATGATAATGCTGACTCGTCATCGTGGCTCAACTTGGAGTCTTTGTTAATGGGTAATGTAAATTACAAGCACTTCCGCAATGATGATTTGCGAATATCCGCTCCCCTTGAAGAGGATCTAATACCAAATGCCGAGGCTATATGGAAAGAGACCATCGAGACACTTATTACGCAATACAACGGAACACTTACCGGTCACGAGTATATTATTGGCCTTGCCAGCTCAACTGGCGAATGGATTAGATTTGGTCTATATATCAAAGATGGCGAGTGGAGTTTTGTGGAGGATATCTCGGCATTAAGAGACCAAATTAGTGCTTCAAAATAGACTTACCTCTACAAAGAAATAGGCACTTACAAGGTAAACATATCCTCACTCCTCAACGAGGATGACAACATTGAACTATGCTACGACTACGTCTGTGTGAATGGTAATCATACAAACGTAAAACGTTGTTTTTATTAACCCACGGAAGATATGCTTAGTAAACTCTTCGGTTTCGATGCTTCGAAAACCAATGTACGCACAGAGATCATTGCGGGCATCACCACATTTCTGACGATGTCATACATCCTTGCCGTAAACCCCTCGATGTTCGGGCTTCTCGACGGTATGCCGGGCGGATCGGTATTCACCTCAACGGCTCTGGCGAGTATTGTCGGCTGTTTGGCAATGGCTGTCATAGGTAAATTGCCCTTCGGTCTGGCACCGGGTATGGGTCTCAATGCATTCTTCGTTTATAGCGTCTGCCTGGGTATGGGCTACTCGTGGCAGTTTGCACTGACGGCTGTGCTGATTGAGGGTCTGATTTTCATCGTTCTGACGCTGACCAACGTGCGTGAGGCGATTGTCAATGCCATCCCTATGAGCCTGCGTAATGCCATAGGTGCAGGTATCGGCCTATTTATCGCCTTCATCGGTTTGCAGAGTGCGGGCGTTGTAGTCGCCAACGACTCCACCCTCGTGGCTCTCGGCGACATCACTTCGGGTTCGGCACTTCTCGCCCTTATTGGTGTGATTATCACCGGCTTTCTCTACTCGCGCAATATCCCCGGTGCAATCCTTATCGGCATCATCGCAACGATGATTATCGGCATTCCTATGGGCATCACAGAGTTCAAAGGTGTCATCGCTATGCCCGAGTCAATCGAGCCAATCTTCTGCAAATTTGAGTTGGAGCATATCTTTACGGTTGATATGCTGATTGTGGTCTTTACGCTCCTTTTCATCGATATGTTCGACACCGTAGGCACCCTCGTGGGCGTCTGCACGAAAGCCAATATGTTCGATAAGAGTGGCAACATTTTGAGGGTTAAACAGGCGTTTATGGCCGATTCGATTGCTACAACCGTAGGTGCAATGCTCGGCACTTCGACCACCACAACCTATGTAGAGAGTGCGGCAGGCGTGGCACAGGGTGGCCGTTCGGGTCTGACAGCCTTTGTGGTGGCTTGCAGCTTTGCGGTGGCACTCTTCTTCTCGCCCCTCTTTCTCTCGATTCCCGCAGCAGCAACGGCACCTGCACTCATCATCGTGGGCCTACTGATGCTCGAACCTGTCAAGAATATTCCATTTGACGACTTCTCGGAGGCTATTCCCGCCTTTGTGTGTCTCATTATGATGCCCGTTACCTACTCGATATCTAACGGCATCCTCCTCGGTATGATTACCTACGTGCTGATGAACCTCATCTGCGGCAAGTTCAAGAAACTCTCCCCCGCAATATATATCCTTGCAGTACTCTTCATTCTGAAATATATCTTTATCTAAACACGAACCGATAGCCCAATTCCGATTTTCGGCCTCAAAACGAGGAGCGATTTTGCAGACATTTCCCTCATTTTGTGGATTTTGCAAAGAATTTATTACCTTTGCGACCCTTTAAAATTTACAACTATGAGAGAGATTGACCCCAAAGATACCACCCGTGCCTACGCCTTCGAGATGTGGATGCAGGCACCAAATCCTATGGTGACATTCTTTAAGACGCTCAATGTGTCGCGACTCGTGAAAATTAGCCGTAGGAAGGGGTTGAAATTCAATATGTTGATGTGCTACTGCATTGGTCGTGCAGCGAGTGCAGTCAAGGAGTTTTATATGCTGCCTGTGGGTGGCAAATTGATGCAGTTCGACACCATTGCGGTAAATACCATCGTTGCCAATAGTGCGGGTGAGGTAAGTTCGTGCGACATACCGTATTGCGAGGATTTGTCGCAGTTTAATAGTGATTATCTGCGACTTACAAAGCAGGTGGCGGAGAGCTGTACCGACCACGACCTCTCGGCGGAGAGTATGGTCGTCGGCACCTCGGCGTTGGCACAGTACGAAATTGATGGGGCTGTGGGGATGTATAGCGGCATTTTCAACAATCCGTTTATGATTTGGGGCAAGTATAAGCGAGGACTATTTAAGACCACGCTGACCGTATCGTTCCAATTCCACCATACCCAGATGGACGGGGCCCACGCCGCAAAATTTCTCGACACCTTGCAGCGGGAGATTGATGGAATTTCAGAGTGTTAGGGAGGGCAGACAAGACGCCGCAAAAGGGAATTTAAGGAGTTTAAGGAATTTAGGGAAATTAAGGAGGGCGACCACGGGCGACAAGCGACCAAAACAAAAAGAAAACCCTTAACAACCTTTAATAGCCTTTAACCACCCTTAACAACCCCTTTCAACTATGGGTGAGGCATTATCTCGATTGGTCGCGGAGGGTCAGGGTGATATCCATATAGCTTCGCGAGCCTTCGATATAGTCGGCGTAGAGCGTCTCGGCGTCTCGGCCTTTCAGGATGCGGCACTTGCCACACGCCTCGCAGTCGTGCAGGCACTTCCACGCTTCGAGCACATACGCCAATCGCTCCTCTCGGGTTGAGTTCTCAATATTTGGAGGGGTCATCATCAGCCATTTTTGCTATACACTTCTCGTTCGTCGGGGTGGGCAAACAGTCACCACGTCACCCTCAACAGGTCGGCTATATCGAGTGGGAGGTCGTTACTGAATCGGTTGGGTGAGCTCTTTTTGCATCAGGATGCGGGGGATATTGCAGCCTATATAGTTGCCGATAACGGCATACGCCCACGGGCGGAGCATCCACCACTCGAAGCCTTTGTTGAGGCTCTGCACGGCGTAGTAGAACGAGTCGGCAACGCAGTGTGGCAATCCGCACATAATAAAGACCGGCACGCCAAACAGCAGTGGCAGGTAGTGTCTGTTGAGTGTCCCATAGACCGCCAGCGTCATAATCACGCCCGTACCCATCGAGGTCACCACCACCCCGTGCCACGATGCCGCAGCTCGACTCGCCATTATCGCCTCGATACCCTCCATAACCTTCGGGTTGTTCGCGTAGAGGGTCAGCACCGCAACCATCACACAGCCAACAACATTGCCCAGCATAATGAGCGACAACTTCGGCCACTCGCGATAGGGCAGAAAGCCAGCCTTGCCCGTATAGAGTTGGGCCTTGCACAAAACCACGCTCAACAGTCCAAAGGCAAAGAGTGTCGCTCCGACAACGCCTCCTACATTGAGATATACCAAGCCGCCAATGCTAATCAACATTCCGGCAAAAACTGCAAGTCTGATAACTTCTTTCATCGTTTCGATGGGGGTATGGTTTACACTGCAAAAATAGCGATTATTTTTGAGATGGGCAAGGGGGGGGCACGCCGAAACGCCGTGATAGGGAGATTAAGGAGGTTAGGGAGTTTAGGGAAATTAGGGAGGGCGACCACGGGCGACAAGCGACCACAGACGCCGAAGATAAGGTCGAGTAAGGTTGGCGGCGAAAAACGCCATTAACAACCTTTAATAGCCCTTAATAACCCTTATCGGCGAAGCCGTTGCTGCAAAGCAGCAAAACCAAACCCTAACGGCTCTAACGCCGCTAACTCCCATATCGGCTTTCAAGCCGCATCGGCTCTGCCGATGAAAACCAAAAAAACAGCCGCAATTTGCGGCTGTCCTATCACTCCTAATTCAGATACAGCGGGTGGGCCTTTATTGTTGGGGTGTCGTTGTGGATTACAATCTCATCTGACTCTTTGCCGTCGATTTTCAGGTGAGACTCTCTTACGGGCTCGCCATCGACCCATTTGAGGCGGTAGTCAAACTCCACAAACCACTCCTTCTCCCTGAAACGGATTAGATAACTTCCCGATTCGTTATAACCAAAGTCGCCGAACATCAAGTAGTAGGGGTATCTCGGTGTTGTGTAGAGCATCAGCGGTCGTTGAATCAAAGCACGCGACCCTCCATCGTATTTATAGGTCACGTCGTTGTAGATAATCTCCAACTCGTACCTCGACATAGGTTCGGCGTAGAACAGGTTCTCTCCCTCGCTATTGATAACTGCGTATGGGGCTGTCGGATAGACTATGTCCCATACTATACCCTTATCTTCGTTTTTGCAGCCGCCAAGCAGTGCAAGCAGTGGGGCTATCAGCAGAAAAAATCTCTTCATAATGCTCAATTTTTAATCGGTTAATTTTTTTCTGTTGTCAAAAAGGTTGGCACACCTATCTTATCGGAGGTTGCATAACAAGATCTATTTCGTGGCATTTTGCACAAGCGTAACGCCGAAATCACCTTGTTATACAGCCTCAACCGACCACTAATGGTCGTGGTGGTCGTCGTCGTGATGGTGCATGGTACCGTACTCGTTTGTGTTTTCGAGTCGCTTGCCCTGATACTCGCCCGTAAGCGTGTGGAGGAATGCCACGATATCGGCAACCTCGGCATCGCTCAACTCGACATCCGACTGATAGCGTGCCATATCGCGTACCGCCTCGTCCATCGTCAGGCGGGTACCATCGTGGTAGTATGGCCACGTCAGCGCGATATTACGCAGACCAGGAACCTTGAAGCGGTGGCGGTCACGCTCCTGCTGAGTCTCCTTATAGCGGCCATTATCCTCGACAGTAAGTTCGGTACCACGCTCCTCGAAGTAGTGGCGACGCAGACCCATCAACTCATACGACTCACCGCCGAGGTTGGCACCGGCGTGGCAAATCGTACAGTTGTTCGCCTTGAAGAGTTCATAGCCATTGTGTTCGGCTGCTGTGAGTGCCGCATCGTCGCCACGCAACCACTTGTCGAATGGTGAGTCGGGGGTTACAAGCGTACGCTCGAAGGTCTCGATAGCATCGGTGATATTTGCCTGTGTTATACCCTCGCCGTAAATCTCCTTGAAGTGGCGAACGAGTTTGCGATCCTTCGAGAGTTTGGCGATAATCTCGTCGAACGACTCATAGCCCATCTCTACGGGGTTGAGTGGTGGGCCTGCTGCCTGCTCGGCAAGCGTACGGGCACGACCATCCCAGAACTGCACAAAGTTATAGACCGCATTATAGACCGTAGGGGCATTGACACCACCCATCTGTCCGCCGATGCCGTCCGAATATTTGTGGTTATCGACACCACCCGTCGCAAGGTCGTGGCACGAGCTGCACGATACCGTATTATCGCGCGAGAGGCGTACATCGTGGAACAAATCGAAGCCCAAAACCACCTTGCGGA
>JAZRCC010000064.1:0-4595 GCA_045635405.1 Alistipes sp. | reverse complement strand
CGGCTTGGGCATAGCCTACATCGAGGGCGATGTGCTGCGTCGCGGAATGAAGGAGTTTGGCGACATAGTGACAAAATTCATCGAAAAGGTGATTATTCCGCTGCTGCCCATATATATATTTGGTATCTTTATGGATATGACCGCCTCGGGCGAGGTGTGGCGTGTGCTGATGGTCTTTGCCAAGATTATAGGTGTCATCTTCGCACTGCATATCGTGTGGCTCATACTGCTCTATGCCGTTGCGGGCGGCGTGGCACGGAAAAACCCCTTCCGTATGCTTGTGACTATGCTTCCGGCATATTTTACGGCTCTCGGCACGCAGTCGTCGGCAGCCACCATCCCCGTCACGCTGGCACAGACACGCAAGATGGGCGTGAGTGACGAGGTGTCGGGCTTTGTCGTTCCGCTGTGTGCGACGATACACCTCTCGGGCAGTATGCTCAAAATCGTGGCGTGTGCCCTGGCACTGATGATGATGCAGGGTATGGAGTACGACTTTGCGATGTTCTTCGGCTTTATAGCGATGCTGGGCGTGACGATGATAGCCGCACCGGGAGTGCCGGGCGGAGCTATTATGGCGGCGTTGGGTGTGCTGGCGTCGATGCTGGGATTCACGGCCGAGGACCAGGCACTGATGATATCGCTTTATATAGCTATGGATAGCTTCGGCACTGCCTGCAACGTAACGGGCGACGGAGCTCTGGCGGTGATTATGGACAGAATATCAACGAAAAAAATCAGAAAATGAAGATAGTTTTTGCGACAAACAATCAGCATAAGCTTCGCGAGGTGCAGCAGTTGCTGGGCGAGGAGTTTGAGGTTGTGACACCGCGTGAGTGCGGCATCGTGGAGGATATTCCCGAGGAGCAGCCCACGCTTGAGGGTAACGCCTTGCAGAAGGCACGATATATATTTCAGCGTACGGGCCTCGACTGCTTTGCCGACGATACGGGTCTGGAGGTGGAGGCTCTGGGCGGTGAGCCGGGTGTGCGTTCGGCACGCTACGCCACCGCGGAGGGTCACGACGACGAGGCCAACAAGCGTCTGCTGCTGAAAAATATGGAGTGTAAGGAGAATCGCAAGGCACAGTTCCGGACAGCTATGGCACTCATTACAGGCGGCGAGGAGCACCTCTTTGAGGGTATTGTGCGGGGAGAGATACTCTGCTCGGAGCAGGGCGATGGTGGCTTTGGCTACGATCCGTTGTTTAAGCCCGAGGGCTACGACTGCTCGTTTGCCGAGATGGCAGCCGAAGAGAAGAATGCCATATCGCATCGCGGAAGAGCCATAGCAAAGCTGGTGGCGTGGCTGAAAAAGTAGATGTTTTCAGCAGCGTTTTCGGTTGTTGATATAGCTGAAAAGTTGTCGAAAAGTGGCAGAAAAGTGTTGATAAGTTGTATCACAATTTGATGATAAATATTGATAACTTTTTACTTAAAAAATCCGTAAAAAAAGTAACTCCCTGATAATGATTGAGGGTTGTGAATAGTGAAATATTTATGCAGGTTTTTATTAAAAGTTATCGCCACAATTATCCACTTTTTTCGAGGGTCGATTGATGATAAAAAGTCGTTTTCGGGGTGTTGATAAAGTGGTTTACAAGTTGTCAGCAACTATTTTTCCGGCTCTCGGCGGCGAGAAATAAAAGGACTCTTATCAGATAGTTGCAACGCTTTTCTCTCTCGCGGAAAAGTTAATTACAGAGGAGAAAAATTGTCGAAAAAAATATTTCAAAAAAGTTATAGACACAATTAACAAGCATATATATTATTATATTTATAAGTATATATATAAAAGAATAAAATAATATTAATAAAAGCTTGTTGACAACTCGCCGGAAATTTTTCGGATGGCTTTTTGGTTAGGGAGTATAGGGAAATTAGGGAGTTTAAGGATTTTAAGAATGCTTTTGCGTAGTCCCTAAATTCCCTAATTTCTCTAAACTCCCTAACAACCTCTAACGACCCTAACGTCCCTAACACCTCTCTCTGCCAGCCAAATACTCCCTGATATTTTGGGCTATTCCCTCTATGAGTCGGGCTACTGCGTTGTCTGCTGCCCACGCTGTATGTGGCGATGCGAGGAGTCGATACTCATCCGTAAGGGCATAGAGCGGCGATGTGCGTAGTGGCTCGGTCGAGAATACGTCGAGTGCAGCCCCTGCAATGCGTCGCTCGTTCAGTGCCACAGCGAGAGCCTCCTCGTTGATAATGCCACCACGGGCAACATTGATAATTATGGCACTCGATTTCATCTGCTCCAACTCTGCTCTGTCGATAAGGTTGGCGGTTGCAGCGTTGAGTGGGGCGTGTATCGATACGATATCGCTTGTCGCAAGCAACTCCCCAAGTGATAGGTGCTGATATGGCTCCTCTCTGACAACTCTCGAAGTAGAGTGGTATGCTATCGAGCAGCCAAACGCCTCCGCAAGTCGTGCCACTTCGTGACCGATAGTTCCCAGACCGATGATACCCCAACGCTTGCCTCGGAGTTGCGAAATAGGGCGACCGAAGTGGAATACGGTATCCATCCGTGCATAGTCGCCACTCTTGAAAAAGCGGTCGTAGTAGGATATGTTTCGTAGCAGGGCGAGTGCCGATGCGAGGGTAGCCTCTGCCACCGAGGTGGTTGAGTAGCCCGATACGTTTCGCACCTCAATACCACGTTTGGCGGCCGCCTCCAAATCGACGTTGTTCATACCCGTTGCAGCTACGGCAATCAGTCGCAAATCGGGTAGTTGTGCGATGACCTCCTCCGACAAAACAACCTTGTTCGAGATTACTATTTCGGCACCTTGACAATGCTCGACGGTAGAGTCGGGCAAAGTGTTGTAGTAACCCGTGTAGTCGCCCAACTCTTTGATTGGTAGTAAATTGCCTCCTGCTAACGAATACTCGTCCAAAAATACTATTTTAGCCATATTTTTTGTGTTATTAGTCATTATTTGTTTGTTGCTCGGCATTCGCATCGGGTGTTGCGGTCAGGTCGCGAATTACGACCGAGGCACAGCCTATGCCGAAGAGTGCCGGCATATAGGATATTGTGCCGACATTCGACTTTTTGTTCTGCTCTTCGCACAAAATCATCGCCCCCTCGATAGGTGGCTCTGCCGAGAATACCGCCTTGAAACCTCGTCGAATACCCATCTTGTGGAGCCGCTTGCGGAGCATATGTGCAAGAGGACAGTGGTGGGTTTTGGATATGTCGCGAATCTCTATCGCCGTAGGGTCCAACTTCGCTCCGGCACCCATCGAACTGACTATCGGATAGCCTCTGTCCAAAGCTCCCTTTATCAGGGCGAGTTTTGGCGAGAGGGTGTCGATGGCATCGACGATGTAGTCAAAATGTTCGTTATCAAGCACTTCGTATGTCTTTTCGTCCTTTACATACTCCTTAATTATGCGGAGCTTTAACTCCGGATTTATATCGAGCAGACGCTGCGATAGCACCTCCACTTTCGAGCGGCCGACAGTCGAGTGCAGTGCAATAAGCTGGCGATTGATGTTCGAGAGGCTGACGTGGTCGCAGTCGGCAATCGTCATCGAGCCTACGCCCGCTCGCACCAACATCTCGGCAGCGTATGCACCTACGCCACCCACGCCCACCACCAACACCTTTGCGGTGGCTAATCTCTCCATTCGCTCTTTGCCAAGCAGCAACACGCTGCGTTCCAACCAATCTGCCATAAAACTATCTGCTAAACGCTCTTTATCTGCAACAAATATACGAAACAATCGCCAAAAAGCCAAGCCGTTTGGTAATAAATTCTTCGCTGCGCTGGTCTCTAATTTTTGGGCTCTGATAGGGTCGGGTTTGTTGCCGATTGGCAACCCTTTGCGGGGAAGATTTTTGAGAAGTTCTCGGCGACGATTTCGACAAGTTTTTGAGGCTCAATGCCGAGTAGCGATGCGAGCTTTGCGTATATCTCACCCAATGGCATTGCGGATACGTCGCTCTCTACGAAAATGTGGTCGAGAGGTGTGTTTCGCAACGCTTCTGCTGTTTTTTGGGAGCGGAACGTACGCTCACCAAACGAGAGATAATAGCCGCTCGATACGGCACGCAGGGCCTGCTCTGTGGAGCCGATAAATCCGTGGAAAATCACCTGCGGCAACTCAAATTCGGCAAGGATTTTCATCACCTGCTCAAACCTCCGAACAGTGTGCAGAATGACCGCTTTTTTGTGGCGTTCCGCTATGGCGAGTTGTGCCCGAAATACCCGCTCTTGTTGCACGATGTCGCAGTCGCACGAGCCATCCAAACCAATTTCGCCGATGGCATCAATCTCGCCGACCATACGCTCAATCGAAGCGATTGCGGCATCGTAGGCCGAGTCGGCATCGTAGGGGTGAATGCCCGCTGTTGCGATGGTGCAAAACGTGTTGTCGGTCGGGCGGTGAGTATGTATATCTATCGGGCGAAACATCGGTATTTAAGTTATCCGACCACAAAAATAGGTAAAATACCGCTTATTTATAAATAAAGTGGTAGAAATTGTACCACAATTGGGAAAAAAGTTGTATATTCGCGGGCGAATTTATAAGTGAAAATATTTCCAAATTTTTCAATTCACAATAACATTAACAAAAACAGTT
>JAZRCC010000063.1:0-8440 GCA_045635405.1 Alistipes sp. | reverse complement strand
TATCTTGCACCATTCGACCGAGTTGTTATCGATGGCCCTATTGATTTGGTATTCAAGCAGGTACGCAACGACGACGAGCTGAAAGTCGTGTACGACACCAAGGGTAATCTCTCGTCGCGTTTCAAGGCCGTTATCGACAAGCAGGGCACTCTGCAAATCAGCGAAAGGCTCGATAGTAAAACGACAACCCGCACAGCCGTAACGGTATATTACAAATCGTTGAACGATATCCGTATCGCCCACGCAACTGCCACATTCGAAAACCCGATTACCGGAACTATGGCAGACTTGTCGCTCCAAAACGGAGCAAAACTCTCGATTGAGGTAAATACGACCGATATCGCCATCGAATGTACGGGACGTAGCACACTCGACATCAAAGGCATAACCCGCTATTTGAAGCTCAATACGACAACGTCGTACATCAATGGTTTTGAGCTAATTAGCACCGCTGCATCGGTTACGGCTTCGCACAATGCCGAGGTTAAAATCACGGTTGCCGAGCGACTCGAAAGTGCAATGTCCACATCGGCAAAATTGCTCTACAAGGGCCATCCATCGATTATCCGCAGCCAAAATTCGCTCTTCGGAGGCGATGTTATAGAGGTTAATTAAAACATTGCAGTATGCCGAACACACCACGACATACATTCTTGTCGGAGCTATCCGAACAGATATTTAAGCAATACGGTCACGATATCTCGTCGCTGACCGTTTTGCTACCTTCTCAACGTGCACAAGCCTTCTTTATTGAGGCCGCCAAGCAGGGTAATCACACAACATTTTGGGCACCAAATTTTACGACCATCGACAAGTTGATGTGTGAAATATCAGCCCTACACACAGCCGATAAAATCAGGCTTATAACCGAACTCTTCACGGTCTATAATCGTCATCACAGCGAGACGTTCGACCAATTCTACCAATGGGGAGAGTTGCTGCTTGCCGACTTCGATATGATAGACAAATATCGGGTTGACGCCAAACAGATTTTTCGCAACATCCACGATATTAAAGAGTTAGAAGCCGATATCGACTATCTCACACCTCGCCAATTGGAGATTATCCGCAAGTTTTGGAGCACAATCTATGGCGATACGTCACCATCGGAACAACGCCGCCGATTTCTGAATATGTGGCTATCGCTCGCCGACATATACGACGAGTTTCGCTCACATCTTCGTTCGCTTGGCATCGGCTATACGGGTATGATTCACCGCGATGCTGCCGAGAAGATTGAGCTTTCATCGGATGCCGTTATTGCAGATGGCCCTATTGTCGTCGCAGGATTCAACGCTCTGTCGGCGTGCGAACATACGCTATTCAAATACCTGCAAAGTCGCCACAATGCACAATTCTTCTGGGATTACGACGACTACTATGTGGCAGACGAGGTGCAAGAGGCCGGTCGATTTATCCGCCACAATATCAAAGAGTTTGCCTCGTCAACTGCTCTGTCGCACAACAATCTCCGCAACATAGGTGCCGTAAATGTTGTTGCTACAAACACCTCCGTATCGCAGTGCAAATATGTCATTGAGATACTCAAACAGATTGCAACCGACTCGAATGGGCAAATCAAGCCACTCGACAAGGATACTGCGATTGTTCTAACGGACGAAAACCTATTGCTACCGCTGCTATATGCTCTGCCTGCGGAGTTGGGCAAAATCAATGTTACGATGGGCTACCCATTCCGTTCGACAGCAGCCTCGTCACTCATCGAGCGACTTTTGGCTCTGCAAGCACACTCACGACCAAACGAGCAGAAGGGGAGCGACACATTCTACCACGCCGATGTAAATAGCGTACTTTCACACCCATATATTTTGGCAATTTTCGATGCATCGGTGCGGAAAAATATCGCTAAAAACATAGTTGATAATCACTGTTACCAGGTTTCGCAATCAACTATAATAGAGTGGGGTAACGCCGCACAATTAAAGCAAATATTTAGTCGCAAAACAACATCCGACGAACTGCTGGCATACATAGTCGAGGTTCTCGAATTGGCAGCCACTCAAACACCGTCGCTCGACCGCAATCAGCGTACGTTTATAACGACAGCGATAGAGGAGGTTTCCAAACTAAAAAATGTCATCAACGGATGTTGCATCGAACTGCCGAAGAGCATCTGCCAGAAGTTGTTGCGAAAGCACCTCCAAACCATTCGTATTCCATACAACGGCGAGCCTTTGGAGGGTATTCAGATTATGGGTATATTGGAGACTCGAAATCTCGACTTCAAGAATGTAATCATACTCTCGACAAGCGATGCCAACTTCCCCGGCAAACGCACAGTCGATGCGTCGTTTATTCCATATAATTTGCGATACGCTCACGGTCTGCCTACACCCGAGCACCACGACAGCGTCTACTCCTACTACTTTTATCGTCTGATACAGCGTGCCGAGCAGGCTTGGACGCTATACAACACTCACGGCGAGGATGGTAGTGGTGCAAATGAGCCGAGCCGATATATTCGTCAGTTGCTATTCGAATCGGGGTTGAATATCACCCAAACCAGCGTGGCAGCAGAGGTTATACCATCGCAAATCAAGCCGATAGTGGTCGAGAAGGACGACTGCATAATGGATAGACTCGTGGCATATACCGACGGCCGACGACAACTCTCACCATCGACATTCTCCTCCTATGTGGAGTGTCCGTTGAAGTTCTACTTCTCCGCCATTGCAAAGATTCGCGAGGAGGATGAGCTGACCGACAATATCGATAACGGCGACTTCGGAAACATATTCCACCGTGCGGTAGAGTTGCTCTATACGCCACTTGTTGGCATAGAAAATCCCGAAACACAACTCAACGAAATGCTCTGCGACGATACCATCAGACGCATCGCAAAACAGGCAATTATAGATGAGGGATTTACGCCAAATAGCGATGGTACGTTCGATGGTGAAATGGGTATCGTATGCAAAATTATAGAGAGCTATTTGACGCATTTAGTAAAGCACGACATCAAACGTGACCCATTCTCTATCAAAGCATTAGAGGAAGATATATCTTGTAGTTGGCCGATTTCCTACAACGGCAAACAAGTCGATATTGCACTCAAAGGTCGAGCCGACAGAATAGACAGACTCGACGACGGAACCGTTCGAATTATCGACTATAAAACAGGTGCCGCTCATCTGGAAATAAAGAGCATAAACGCCCTCTTTCACGGCAATAAGGATGAACGTATGCGAAATTCAATAAATACGATCTTCTATGCGATGATCTATCGCACGGCTTTCGGATGCCAGACACAACCGGCACTCTATTTTGTGCGTAATATGGTTGATGAGGAGTATTGCGAACTGCTAACCCTGAATAAGGTTAAAATCGAACAATACGACTCGATTCGGGAGGAGTATGAGCACGAGGTTGTCTGCAAATTGGAGGAGATGTTCAACCGAGATATCCCATTCACGCAAATCGACGATGTAAAGACGTGCGAATGGTGCGATTTCAAATCGATATGCCAACGATAAAGTATTAGCAAGATGAAGATTATCAAAAAGATAGGCGACTATGGCAGTTTGGTAAAATTCTCACATACCATATTTGCAATGCCTTTTGCCCTCACAGCATTTGCGTATGCAATATATGCAAATCCGACTATTGGTTTCTCGTGGCAACTGCTACTGCAAATCGTATTGTGTATGGTCTTTGCACGCAATGTGGCTATGGCATTCAACCGTTGGGCAGACCGTAACATCGACAGAGAGAATCCGAGAACTGCCAACCGAGAGATTCCAAGTGGAGTTATAACACCCAATAACGCATTGTGGTTCATTGCGATAAATGCGGTGCTCTTTATAGCCGTAACCGCGACCATAAATTGGCTGACACTCGCTCTATCGCCCGTTGCACTCTTTGTCATTACGGCGTATAGTTACTGCAAACGCTTCACGCCATTCGCCCACCTCGTATTGGGACTATCGCTCGGCATTGCCCCCACAGGAGCATATATAGCGGCAACATCGACACTTACGCTGCCGCCCGTGCTCTTATCACTGTTGGTCATAACGTGGTGCGGCGGCTTTGATATAATCTACGCCTTGCAGGATGCCGACTTCGCCCGACAGCGGGGTCTGCACTCCATTCCATCGCACTTTTCGGTTGCTACATCACTCTATATCAGCATCGCTCTGCACGTAGTCAGTGCCGCAGCGTTGGTAGCATTTGCACTCTATTGTCCGCAAAGTGCTATCTTGTGGTGTGGGGTAGCGATATTCTGTGCCATACTCATTGCGGAGCATATCTTGGTCACCCCAGAGCAGCAACGCAATATAGGCATTGCGTTTGGCACTCTGAATGGCGTGGCAAGCACAACGCTTGCAGCGTTTATGATTGTCAATTTTTTACTGTTTGGGTAGTATGTATATAACAACATTGTTGTTATTCAAAAAAAATTAGTATCTTCGCAGCCGTTATGAAACATATTCGAAATTTCTGCATTATTGCACATATAGACCACGGAAAATCGACACTCGCCGACAGGCTTTTGGAGATAACCGATACGCTGAATCAGCGTGAGATGCAAGCACAAGTGCTTGACGATATGGATTTGGAGCGTGAGAAGGGTATTACCATCAAGAGTCACGCCATACAGATGGAGTACAAAGCCCGCGATGGCGAGACGTATATCCTCAATCTGATTGACACTCCGGGACACGTCGATTTCTCGTACGAGGTGTCGCGTGCCATTGCATCGTGCGAGGGTGCTTTATTGGTTGTCGATGCAACACAAGGTATTCAGGCACAGACAATATCCAACTTGTATTTGGCACTTGGCAACGACCTCGAAATCATCCCCGTACTCAACAAAATCGATATGGAGTCGGCAATGATTGACGAAGTAAAGGATCAGGTTGTCGATCTGTTGGGCTGCTCTCACGAAGAGATTTTGTGTGCTTCGGGCAAGACGGGCGAGGGTGTTGACGAGGTGTTGGAGGCTATTATCCACCGCATCCCTGCACCAAAAGGCGATGTCGATGCACCTCTGCAAGCGTTGATTTTCGACTCGGTATTCAACCCATTCCGCGGTGTTATTGCCTATTTTCGCGTCTTCAACGGCTCGATTCGCAAGGGCGAACACGTCAAGTTCTTCAACACGGGTAGCGAGTACGACGCTGATGAGGTTGGTGTGCTAAAACTCAAAATGCAGCCTCGCAACGAGATTAAGGCCGGCGACGTAGGTTATATCTGTTCGGGTATCAAAAATTCGAAAGAGATTAAGGTTGGTGATACAATCACCTCGATTTCTAACCCTTGTGAGGCAGCAGTTGCCGGATTTGAGGATGTCAAACCTATGGTCTTTGCCGGTGTCTATCCCGTAGAGGCCGACCAATACGAGGATTTGCGTGCATCGCTCGAAAAGTTGCAGTTAAATGACGCTTCGCTGACATTCGAGCCCGAAAGTTCACTTGCTCTCGGCTTTGGTTTCCGTTGCGGTTTCCTCGGTCTGCTCCATATGGAGATTATTCAGGAGCGTCTCTACCGCGAGTTCAATATGGATGTGATTACGACCGTGCCAAACGTATCGTACCGCATCACGACAACGCAGGGCGATATTTTGGAGGTGCACAACCCTTCGGGGCTTCCGGAAGTTACCAAAATAGACAAAATCGAAGAGCCATATATCCTTGCACAGGTCATCACAAAGAGCGATTTTCTGGGCAATGTATTGAAGTTGTGTATCGACAAGCGTGGTGTGATGAAGAATCAGACCTACATCACCCAGGACCGTGTCGAGGTCAATTTCGAGATGCCACTGTCGGAGATTGTCTTCGACTTCTACGATAAGTTGAAGAGCATATCGAAGGGCTACGCATCGTTCGACTACCACCAAATCGGCTACGAAACAAGCCGTCTTGCCAAGTTGGATATCCTGCTCAATGGCGAATCGGTCGATGCGTTATCGTCGCTTATCTATGCCGACCACGCTTACGATTTCGGCCGTAAAATGTGCGAGAAGTTGAAAGAGCTCATCCCACGACAGCAGTTCGATATCGCTATTCAGGCCGCTATCGGTTCGAAGATTATTGCACGCGAAACCGTAAAGGCCGTTCGTAAGGATGTTACCGCAAAGTGTTACGGTGGCGATATCTCGCGTAAACGTAAGCTGCTCGAAAAGCAGAAGGCGGGTAAGAAACGTATGCGACAGATTGGACAGGTACAAGTACCACAATCGGCATTCCTCGCCGTATTAAAAATGGATTAAACGATTTACTTCACACGCTATGAAACGTACTATCATCGACCTATTTGAGGAGAGTGTTGCAAAACACGGCAATAAAACTTTTCTGCTCGAAAAGGTAACCCGTCAGTTCGAGCCTACAACCTACGCCGAAGTCAAAGAGGAGGCTCTGTGTATCGGAGCAGGTTTGACCGCTATGGGTATCAAATATAAGGATACCGTCTCGATACTTTCGGAGGGTTGCAACAATTGGATTATCTCCGAGTTGGGACTTCTCTATGCGGGAGCCATCAGCGTGCCGCTCTCGATTAAGTTAGAAGAGGCAAACGATCTGACTTTCAGATTGAAACACGCCGATGTAGCGACTATTTTCGTATCGAAATATCAACTCCCAAAAATTCGCCGCATCAAGGAGGAGTTGCCGCTGCTCAAAAATATCATCGTCTATGATTTTGGCGAGTTGGCAGCCGAGGAGAACGAGATTTCGCTCGCCGAGGTTAAGGCCAAAGGTGATGCCTATTTGGCAGAGCATCGCGAGGAGTTCTTGAAGATTGGTCACTCGTTGCAGAACGACGACTATGCAACCATAACCTACACTTCGGGTACGACAGCCGACCCAAAGGGTGTGGTGCTGACTCACCGCAACTATACGGCAAATGTCGAGCAGGCGTTGTCGCGCATATCGGTACCATCGGACTATCGCACACTGATTATCTTGCCTTTGGACCACTGTTTTGCACACGTTTGTGGCTTCTATATTATGATTGCGTGCGGTGCTTCGGTGGCTACGGTACAGGTGGGCAAAACCCCGATGAACACTCTGCGAAACATTCCGACAAATATCCGCGAGGTAAAACCCCACTTCTTGTTGTCGGTACCGGCTTTGGCGAAGAATTTCCGCAAGAATATCGAGGCATCGATACACAGCAAGGGTGCCACTACCGAGAAGTTGTTCCACTTCGCACTCAAAGTGGCGTACGAATATAATCAGGATGGCTTCCACAAGGGTAGAAGTTGGCGATTTGTGCTGAAACCTCTCGTGGCTCTGTTCGACAAGATTTTGTTCAAAAAGGTGCGCGAGGCCTTTGGTGGCGAGTTGCGTTTCTTTGTGGGTGGTGGTGCACTGCTCGATGCCGAGTTGCAACGCTTCTTCTACGCTGTCGGTATGCCTATGTATCAGGGATATGGACTCTCGGAGGCGACACCTATCATCTCGACCAATACACTCGGCAACAAACAGCACCGCTTCGGCTCATCGGGCAAACTTATTCAGCCACTCGATATCAAGATTCTCGACGAGGATGGCGTTGAGCAACCGGTAGGCAAGAGCGGCGAGATTGTCATCAAAGGCGAGAACGTAATGGCCGGCTATTGGAAAAACCCTGTTGCTACGGCAGAGACCGTGCGTGATGGCTGGTTATATACGGGCGATATGGGATATATGGCCGAGGATGGTTTCCTCTATGTTTTGGGTCGATTTAAGAGCCTTTTGATTTCGAGCGACGGCGAAAAGTACAGCCCGGAGGGTATGGAGGAGGCGATTGTCGATAAGTCGCCATATATCGACCAGATTATCGTCTATAACAACCAATGCCCATATACGATTGCCGTTATCGTTCCAAACGATGACGCTCTTAAAGCTGCGGTTGCAGGCAGCAGTGACCCCGCTACGGAGGCTGCGAACATCATCAACGCCGAAATAGAGAAGTATCGCAATGGCGGTGTCTATGGCACCGAGTTCCCCGACAGATGGTTGCCATCGGCTTTGGCAATTGTTGACGAGCACTTCACCGAGCAGAACGGATTGGTTAACAGCACGATGAAGGTTGTTCGCAATAAGGTCGAGAAGCACTTTAAGGCACGTATCGACAACTGTTATACACCAGAGGGTAAACTCCTGTATAACGATATGAATATGGAGTCTATTCGCCGCATTTTGGAGCGATAAACACTCTTATTTATATAAAGGTTGCGGCAGTAGCTCAGTGGTAGAGCATCGGCTTCCCAAGCCGAGGGTCGCGGGTTCGAGCCCCGTTTGCCGCTCAAAAACAGAGTCCTTCGGGACTCTTTTTTGTAAGGCGAGGGGTAGTGGAAGTTGTCCTATCTGTCCTATCTGTCCTATCTGTCCTATCTGTCCTATCTGTCCTATCTGTCCTATCTGTCCTATCTGTCCTATCTGTCCTATCTGTCCTATCTGTCCTATCTGTCCTATCTGTCCTATCTGTCCTATCTGTC
>JAZRCC010000062.1:0-2761 GCA_045635405.1 Alistipes sp. | reverse complement strand
TTTATGGAGTTAGGAGGCCTCTGTGGCGAGTTTTTTGCTCATCAGGAGGAGATAGACCTCTGTTGGCGTATGCAGTTGGCGGGCTACCGCATCGTGATAGAGCCTGCAAGTCGTGTGTGCCATCTGGGTGGGGGAACGTTGCATAAGAGTTCGCCACGCAAGGTCTATTTCAACCATCGCAACAATCTTGCAATGTTGCTGCGATGTGCTACACCGATGCAACGCATTGTGGTGTGCGTGCTGCGTCCGTTGTTGGATGCGGCAGCGGCATTGAGCTATCTGCTTGGTGGCGATGTCGAGTCTATGAAGGCGGTAGGTCGTGCCTATCGCGACTTTTTAGCGCAGCACGGCCGTTTGCAGCGACAACGGGATGCAATTCGACAAAATCGGGTGATGGAGTCGAAATATATATACAAAGGTTCGATAGTTTTGCGATATCTGTTGGGTCGC
Organism: Alistipes sp.; assembly: GCA_045635405.1. Classification (GTDB taxonomy): domain Bacteria; phylum Bacteroidota; class Bacteroidia; order Bacteroidales; family Rikenellaceae; genus Alistipes. The sequence continues at coordinate 2,311 of JAZRCC010000062.1, read as the reverse complement.
AAGTTTTTCAAAAATTTAATGTAGTCCATTATGCGAAAAGTAGTAATAATTCCAACCTATAATGAGCGTGAGAATATAGAACGTATGCTCGATAAGGTGTTGTCGTTGGAGGGCAATTTTGATGTGTTGGTGGTCGATGATGGCTCGCCCGATGGTACGGCAGAGTTGGTCGAGGGGCGACAAGCGTTGCACCCTACTCGTATATATATGCTTCGACGTAGCGGCAAACTCGGACTCGGCACAGCCTATATAGCGGGATTTCGCTGGGCTTTGGAGCAGGGCTACGACCAGATTTTCGAGATGGATTGCGACTTCTCGCACAACCCCGACGATCTGTTGCGACTGTCGAAACGCCTCGAAACGGATGCCGATGTGGCGGTAGGCTCACGATATGTGCGTGGCGTGAATGTTGTCAATTGGCCTCTGTCACGACTGCTGATGTCATACTTCGCATCGAAGTATGTGCGAGTGGTGACGGGTATGCCGGTGTGCGATGCTACGGCAGGTTTTGTGGGTTATCGACGCGAGGTGTTGGAGCGTATCGACTTGGACGGGGTGCAGATGGTGGGCTATGGTTTCCAAATCGAGATGAAATATACGTCGTGGAAGTTGGGCTTCCGCATCGTCGAGGAGTCGATTATCTTTATCGACCGCGAGGCTGGTACGTCGAAGATGTCGAGCAGCATATTTGGCGAGGCATTTTTCGGTGTACTGAAACTGCCATTACGACGTATCGGATAGTCGTTTTTTTACAATTTATGTGCGAAAAATAGTGTCGAAAGGTGGCCGAAAAGTGTCATCTTTCGGCATATATGTTTTAATAAACATAAAAAACATCCAAAAACTCGCAAAACTTTTTTTGTTTTCAAAGTTTTCTGCTATATTTGCAACCGATTTTGTATATTGGTTTTATGTGCCGCATTGTGTTGGGGTGCCTAAAATTTTATAAGAGGAGAGCGTTGTGGAACGAGAAGTGGTAGTAAAACGAGCGGCAGAGATGTTTGCCGAGAGCGGTATCAAGGCGATACGTATGGACGACATCGCAGCCGATTTGGGTGTCTCGAAACGTACGTTGTATGAAATGTTCGAGGATAAGCGGGAGCTGTTGTACCTCTCGTTTAAGTATATCACGCTGTGCCAAAACGAAGAGGCATCCAAAGCGTATCACCAAAATGCAGGCAGTTTGGTGGCGATTTTGGAGGCTATCCGTGTGATGCGTGATACTCGCGAAAAGTATCATCGAATGGACGTAAATCTCAAAAAGTTCTATCCCGATTTGCACGAGAAGCTGCGAATTGAGATTGCACACGAGGGTTGTCAGCATCTGTGCAATATCATCAACAACCTGATACGTGAGGGGCTGATTTTGGAGGATATCGATGTGGATTTGTCGGTGACAATTCTCTACTATACGCTTGTAAATATATTCAGCGACACGAGCAATCACTTTCTGCCAAACAACGTAACTCGCAGCGAAGCCTTCTTCTATACGGTGGTGAACTTCTTCCGAGGCATCGCAACGATGGATGGCGTCAAGCAGATTGATGATTATGTTAAAGCAAAGAAGTTAGAGGTAAAACAATAATAAAATTCATTAAATTAAGGTATGAGAAGAGTGATTCTTATGTTGGGCTTGGCGTTTGCCACTCTTTCACTCACGGCACAGAGCGTGTCGGGTGAAAAGTTGGTGTTGAGCCTCGAACAAGCGTTGGAAATCGCTTTAAGCGAAAATCTGACAATCAAGGTAGCGGATCAGGAGATTGAGATTAAACGCTACGCAAAGCAGGGTACTTATGCAGGTCTGTATCCTCAAATTGACGCTACGGCTCAGTATCAGCGAATAATCGAGAAACAGACGATGTCGATGAACGGTCAGGCGTTTAAGGTTGGTACACCAAATACGTTCAGTGGCGGTGTTACGGCCGGAATGCCGATTGTGAGTGCACAACTTTGGACAAATTTGAAAATATCGGCGCTCGATGTGGAGTTGGCTGTCGAGAAGGCTCGTTCGTCGCGTATAGATATGGTGGAGCAGGTGACGAGTGCCTACTATCTTGCACTGTTGGCAAAGGAGTCGCTCGACCTCTACAAACGTGTCTATAACAATGCGGTCGAGAACAACGAAATCGTAAAGAGTCGATACGATGTGGGTTCGGTTTCGGAGTACGATTTGATTCGTTCAAATGTTTCTGTGCAAAATGCAATTCCGAACGTTGTATCTGCCGAGAATAGCGTAACGTTGGCTTTGTGGCAGTTGAAGGCCCTGCTCGGTATCAACCTCGAAAAGGAGATTGATGTCGTAGGCTCGTTG
>JAZRCC010000061.1:0-1966 GCA_045635405.1 Alistipes sp. | reverse complement strand
ATATGGTGCCTGTGGCGTTGGATTATGTTCCACACTCCCACTTTACGGAGGTCGCACGTCGCAAGGTGAAACCTACCGAGGCGGATAGACGTATAATGGAGGATAAGGAGTTGGGCTACCGTGTGTTAAACCTCTCGGTGTCGCCATTCAACGATGCCACCACGTCGATGTATCACCGCTCGGTGGGAGGCTACCACGGTGCGAAGTTGGGTCGCTATCAAGATATTATCGACCGCTATCTCAATACGGCAGACGAGTCGGTGCTGGATATGCTCAATGCGAAGTATATCATCTCGCGTCAGGGCGAGGTCATCGAGCGAACGTCGGCTCTGGGTGCTGCGTGGTTTGTCGAGCGATTGGTTGTCGAGCAGTCGGCAGCCTCCGAGTTGGAGGCACTTGGCACGATAAGGCTTGGCGACGAGGCGGTTGTAAATGAGTCGGCTACGCTTCCGCAGACCGAATTCGAGCGAGAGGGGGCAACGATTTCGCTTGCGGAGTACCGTCCCAACTACCTGCGTTACGAGTACGAGGCTCCCGAACGGGCATTTGCCGTATTTTCGGAGATATATTACGACAAGGGGTGGACGATGTATGTCGATGGCGAACGGTCGGAGGCTCTGCGTTGCGACTATGTGCTGCGTGGTGCGGTGCTGCCTGCGGGTCGTCATACTGTCGAGTGGCGATTTAAGGCTCCGCATTGGACGATGGTCGAGGCGGTGTCGCTTATCTCGTCGTTGGCAATTATAGTGCTGATAATCACACTTTTGACAATAAAAATTAAACGCAAATATGAAACAGCGAAAAACAATGAAGGGTAGGGTGTTGCGTTCGACAGCCGTATCGACCATCAGCATTGCATTGGTGATGTTGGTGTTGGGCGGTATCGGCTACGTTATGGCAAACCTCTGGCAACAGGCTGATGCGGCACGCAGCAGTGTGACGATGATTGTCGAGTTGGACGACAACTTCTCTGCGGAGCAGGCCGATACGCTCGCTGCCACAATCTCGCAACGCGATATGGTTGCTGCCGTACGCTACGTCTCGAAGGAGGAGAAGATGGCGGATGCGGAGTTCCGTCGTGCGTTCGATGTCGATATCGAGGCACTTTTGGGCGAAAACCCGCTTCCCAACTCGTTGGATGTGGTCTTGTCGGCATCGTCGGCCGATAGCGTTGCACTCCATAAATTTATCGACGACTGCTCGGCGTTGAGGGGCGTTTCGCACATCTCCTACCCCGAAAAGGTGTTGGAGGAGGTGCACTCTGTGATGGGAACTATGCAGCTGCTGATGATGATTTTCGGCGGTGCTATGCTGCTCATATCGCTGGTGCTGCTGCAAAATACCGTGCGACTGAACATCTTCTCGCACCGCGAAACTATCGACACGATGAAGGCGGTGGGTGCTACCAAGTGGTTTATTATGGTGCCATTCTTGCGACGAGCAGCCGTGCAGGGTCTTGTGGCGGGTATCGTGGCATCGCTTCTGCTCGGTGGCTCGCTCTACGCCATCGACCGCAATGTGGCGGAGTTGGGGATAGTGTCGCAACTCGAACTGCTTGGCATAATCGCAGCGGCAATCACCCTCGCAGCGGTGGTTGTGGTGGTGATATTTACCACGCTGGCGGTGAACAAGTTTGTCAATATGTCGTCTAACAAAATACACCTCTATTAGAGTATGAAACAGGTTGAAAACCAAAATAATAACGACGAGCGTATGGCTCTGTCGATGCGTAACTATCTGCTGCTGATTGTGGGTGCTGTCATCATCGCCCTCGGCTTTGTGCTGATGGCTGGCGGTACGAAGGCTACTCCTGAAGTGTTCAGCGACGATATCTTCTCGTGGCGACGCATTACGTTGGCACCGATTGTGGTGGTCTTTGGCTTCGCCTTCGAGATTTATGCGATAATGTCGCGAAAAAAGTAGGGGTGCCGCGAAGGGAATTTAGGGAGATTAGGGAATTTAGGGA